>JAPPLF010000069.1 GCA_028874215.1 Acidobacteriota bacterium | reverse complement strand
TTAGCTCATCCATTTCCAGGGAGCATGAAATGACAACGGAACACGGGAACCAACCTCCAAAACGAATCTTCAAGCTGGTGATCTATCCGGCCGTGGATGCTCACCGCCTCGCCGCCATCGTGGAAGTTGCGGGCGACGGCGGCACCGTGGTGAACGCGCCCGACGAGGACGCCGCGGCGTCGGCGATCGCCGACGCCGACTCCTTCTTCGGCAAGATGACGCCCAAGCTGCTGGCGGCAGCCACCCGCTTGCGCTGGATTCAGGCACCCAGCGCCAGCATGGAGCACTATCTCTTTCCCGCCCTGGTGGAACATCCCTCGATCCTGACCAACATGCGGGGGATCTTCTCCGACGTCATTACCGAACACGTCTTCGGCTTCATCCTCTGCTTCGCCCGGAATTTCCACCATTACGTCCGAACCCAGGCCAAGGCCACTTGGGAGGTCATGGGAGACCCCAGTTGGAAGGCTCCCAATTTCGCGCGCAGCCTGCGGGACGTCGCTCCCGCGGACCTGGCCCACATCCAGCTCTCCGACTCCACGTTGGGGATGGTCGGGCTGGGAAGCATCGGCGCGGAGGTGGCCCAAAGAGGACTGGCCTTCGGGATGCGGGTGCTGGCGGTCGACCCCAAACGGGAGGAATGCCCCCCGGGCGTCGAGTCGCTCTGGAAACCGGACCGGCTGCACGATCTGCTGGCGGAAAGCGATTTCGTAGTGATCGCCGCGCCGCACACGCCGGAAACGGTCAAGATGTTCCGGCGGCTCCAGTTCCGGCAGATGAAGCGGACGGCGTTTCTGATCAACATCGGACGGGGAGTCATCGTGGACCTGAACGATCTGGTCGCGGCGTTGGAGGCGGGAGAGATCGCCGGAGCCGGCCTCGACGTGTTCGAAACCGAGCCTCTTCCCTCGGAGCATCCTCTCTGGCGGATGGAGAACGTCATCATGACGCCGCATTGCGCCGCCCGGTCCCCCAGGATTCCGGATCGCTTCGCTCAGGTGGTGGTGGACAACGTCCGGCGCTACGCCGCCGGCCAGCCGGTCAAGAATGTGGTGGACAAGACCGCATGGTATTGAGGGAGCGGCGACAGGAAACTCGCCCCTCCTACAGGGAGACCACCTTGCCGGTGGCCGCCGACTCGTAGCCGGCCATGAGCACTTTCAGGACCTCGGCAGCCTCCGCGATGCTCATGTCGCTCTCACGATTCTGCTCGATGCAGTCGATGAAATAGGACTCGTCCGACTGCGCCGCTGGAGGGACCGTACGCCAGTTGAACTTGTGGACTCCGCCGGCCTCCCGCGTGCTGCTTCTCCAGAATCCCATGGGATCTTCGGGATGCGGCGGTCCGGGCCGCCAAGCGGGAGCGTCGCAGGCGACTTCGAACCGGGGGCGTGAACCGTCGACGAATCGGCAACCCCGGGTCCCGGCCAGAAAGATCCCCGAAATTCCCCCGGCCAGGTGACTCAGCCAGCCGATTCTCCCGCCGCTCAGGGTCCCCACCAATCCGTCTTCGAACTCCATGGTCAGGGCCGCGAAGTCTTCCACGTCGTTCTTCTGGTGCTCCCGGAAGAAATAGTTGGCAGTCCGGGCATAGACCCGTTTCACCGCACGGCCTGAGAGCCAACGCATGATCCCGATGGAATAGACCCCCATGGTGAAGAGTTCCCGCTTCGAGTCGATATAAGTGAACCTTCGGGGCGGGAAATGCTCCTGGCGGGGACGGTTCAGGTCGGCGGTCCCGGTGTGGCCCTTGGAGAACAACAGGTCGCTGTGCATGCTCACGAGTTGCCCCAGGGCCCCGCTGTCGGTGAGCCGCCGAGCCCTTCGGGCCCACGGGGAACGGAACAGGCTGTACATCTGGCTCCGAACTCCGGCCTTTCGGATCTCGGAAACCAGGGAGGCCGCCTCCCGGTTGGAGACGGTCAAAGGCTTGTCCACGTAGACGTGCTTGCCCGCTCGGGCGCATTGAGCAGCCACGCGGGCGCGCCGTTCGAACTCCACGCAGACGCTGACGACGTGGACGTCACTGCGCTTGAGCGCATCGGACAGGTCGGGGATGAACGGAATTCCGAAGCGCCGGGCCAACCTTCGATTCAAACGATCCCGCCGTTCCGGAACTCCCGGCTCGTCGGTGACCGCCACCACTCGGCACCGCGGATCTCTGCCGAAAGCCGCACCGTAATTCTCCTGGTGGGTCAAGTCTCCGGCCACCAGGAGTACCCCGTAGGTTTTGCCCATGGATCGTTCCGTTATCCGAGCCGCACCGGCGACCGCTTGCGCAGCGACTCCTCCACCGCCGCGACCAACTCACTCCGAACCCCGTCCGCGCTCCAGAGACCGTCCTCGGTCTCGCCGGCGAGACCGGCTTCCGCAAGGTCATGCCGCAACGTCCCGTGGTTCCCCACCAGCAGCAGGTCCGCTCCCGGATCACCCTCCCGCCTGAGGATCGATATGACCTGGCCGGTGCGTCCACCTTCCAGATGAAGTTGCAACGACAGATTCCCGGACTCTACGCTCCCGGCGGCGAAGACCTCCGTGATCGGCGGCCCGAGCAGTTCCCGGACCACTTGCATGCACGCCACCGAACTGGGGACCAGGTGTCCATGATCGGAAGACGCCACGATCACCAGGCGCACATAGACGGGAGTTCCCAGCCGGCCCTCTTCCAACTCCTTCTTGATGGCTGAGGTCAAGCGGGTCAGGTAGGTCATGATTTCGGCGCCGGTTGTTGCCTGTTTCCGGCGTTCCCCGGAGCGTTCATAGCATGATTCAGTACGGGTCAGAAATCCAGCAGATAGGTGAACTTGGCCAGGATCGTCCGGTCCAGGGTCCGCTGCGTCCGATAGGGGCCGGGCACCATCGGCCCTTCATGCGGGTCGATGCCCGTGGGGTCGAAGTGGCTGTTGTAGACGATAAAAAACCCGGTGCTGCCGGTGCGGAGAAGAGCAAACCGGATGTTGGCCCCGATCTCCCGCTCGGTGCTGTTGTACTGGATCAGCGACTGGATATAGCTCTTGGGAGTGAAGGAGTAGTTCAACTGGACCATGGCCAGATCCGTATTGAAGCGTCCTTCCGGGAGTTCCACCCCATTGCGCACATAGCGGGCGGCCAGCAAGAACTCGGCGCCGACGCGGAACCCTGCCCGCAGGCTCAGGGTCTTGATGTGACCCGAGTAGAATTCCCCCCAGGAATAGTTGGCGACGCCGAATAGATCGGCGCTCTCGTCCGATTCCACAGTCAACAGAAAATTGTCGAAATGGTACCTTCCCTTCGGCAAGACGACGTCCTCGAAGATCTCGAAGGGTTCGAAGAGCTGTTCGAAGTTCTGGTTGTACGCGAGACCCACCGACCCGCCGTTCTGGAAGAAGACCCGCATGTCGTTGTGACGCCAACCCGACTCGGGGGAACCGTCGAAGCGATAGTGCCCGCGCCAGGAATGATGCGGCCAGAAGCGGCGGAAGAATGGATGATTCTTGGGCCGGGGATTGAAGTAGATCCCATAGGAGGGCTTCCGGTAGCCTGACCGGGGCACGAATCCCACTTCCGGATTGAAATCCTCTCCCACTTCCAGGTAACCCACGTCCCAGCTGAAGAAATCGGTGGCGTAGCGCACTTCGGAACTGGCGGCGTGATCGCGTCCGTCGAGGCCCGGAGTCTCGGTGCGGGCCGCGTAGTTGAAGAAGGTCCACCGTTCTCCGATTCCGATATTGGCGTCCATGCCGTAGGTCCGGTTGAACTGGTTCGGCCGCGCCGCGGTACCGGTGGCCACCTTGTTGATGAAGATGGCGCCGAACGCGCTGCGGGAACCCACCTCCCGGGCCACGCGCAGGACGGTGAAGTTGTGAGCCGGCGTCACCTCCTCCACGTCGTTGGTCTGCATGTTGAGGACACCCAGGTTGAAACGATCCAGCTTACCGGTAAGACGGGCGCCGCCCAGGATGGGGACCTCCACGCCAGTGGGATCGATGCCGATGCGGCGGCTGAAGAAGAGTTCCGCCTGCCGCGGACTTCCGACCTGGAAATAGCCGGCGTTCTCCAGGAAGAAGGGTCTCTTTTCCGGGAAGAACAGGTCGAAGCGGGTGAGATTGACCTGCTCTTCGTCCACCTCCACCTGGGAGAAGTCGGTGTTCAGGGTCGCGTCCAAGGTCAACGTCGGCGTGAGCGTGGTCTTCAGGTCCAAGCCGGCGTCCAGAATCCCGTCCTTCAATGGATCGGATCCCCGGTAATCGTGGAGAAACCCGCCCTTGACGTAGGGAATGACCTGGCGGCTCGGACGAAAATCCAGGTCCAGACCGGTCAAATCGCCCGCCATTGAAACACGGTGGATCTCGAATCCGCGGGTGACCGGGGCCCAGTAGGACTGCTCGTTCTTGCGGCGCAGGTTGCGTTTGAAGTTGACCCCCCAGGTGCGATCCGCGCCCGGTTCGTAGCGCAGGCTCCGGAGCGGAATCGCGAACTCGGCTTCCCAGCCTCGCGGAGTGATTTTGGCCTGGACCGTCCAGACCGCATCCCAATTCAGGTTGAAAGCGGACGCCTGGCCCCCTTGCGCTCCACCGAAACCGCTGCCGCCCACGGAGCCGGCGCGGCCCGGTCCTCCTCCGGCGCGGCTCTGGCCGCCGTGGATGATCTGGGCGTCGAACTCGATACCTCCGGGAGTCGTGGCAAAGAGGAATCCGCTCTGGTCGTCGTCGTACGTGTCCAGGAGAACCTCGAACGAATCGGTCTCGTTCAGGACCCCGTCGCGCCGGGCCTGGGTGGAAACGATCTCCTCCGGCCGGGAATCGAAGCAGATGACGCCGATGAAGAGAGTGTTGCGGTCGAATCCGATCCGCACCTCCACCCGTTCGGTCGCCGGGGCCCCTGTTTCCGGAAGCTGTTGTTTGAATCCGGTCGCCGGCTCCATGGACATCCAGGAGTCATCCACCACGCCGTCCAGCACCGGCGGCGCCGACACTCGATAGGCCCTCATGCTTGGGTTGCCGGGGGTGGCTTCCAAGAGGTGTTGGCCTCCCGGCAGGAGCGCCAGCAGAGCGAACAACGGAATAACAGTCGCCGTCGCCAGGAACTGCGACGGATTTTTCAGGCTAGCGCGCATTTCTCACCGGGTGGAATTTCCGAAACTCCTGTGGGTCGATCCATTCAAGAGGTCAGTTGGTTTCCGATTGTCCCCTTCGGATCTCGCCCGGCCAGCGTCCGATTCCCCCGGCCAGATTGTAGAGGTTGACATATCCCTGAACACCCAGTTGGGCGCAGGCCTGCGCCGAGCGGCCTCCGGCGGCGCAGTGGACGATGACGCGGTCGGCCTCCTGCGGGATCTCGGAAGCACGGGCGCTGACTTCCCCCAGCGGGATGAGCTTGGCGCCGGGGATTCGGACCGCGGCGTGCTCATGGGGCTCCCGGACGTCGATGATCAAGGTCTCCGGATGCCGGCGAAGCATATCCAAAGCTCCTTCGCCGTCGATTTCATCGAAAAGGCCGCCTGAGAGAACTGCATCCGTCACATGGTTCCCCTGGGCCACGCGCCGGAGCAGTTGTCCCTGATTCTCGAGTTGCTCCTTCTGCCGGGACCCCGAACTGGCGACGTCTTCTTCCAGGGACTTGAGCGTCCGCTCCAGCTTTCCGGCCCGGCTCTTCGCCGCGGAAGCCGACCTGAGGGCCAGCAGGGCCGACGCCAGAGCCAAAAACGAAACCACGGCCAAAATCGTCTGAGTCTCCATGTTCAACACCTCATTCCCTGGCGAGAATCTGATCGAAAAAGATGCGGCTGCCGGGGATCCCTTTCGCCCTGAGGACCTCCGTCACCATCTTCACCATGATCGGCGGCCCGGCGAGATAGGCCTCGGCTTCGGACGGGGCCTCCACGTGCTTGTCGACGGAGAGCTGAATATAACCCGTCTCTCCATTCCAGTCGTCCCCTTCGCGGGGGGAGGACAGGGCCGGCGTATAGGTGAAGTTCTCTTTTTCCGCCGCCCACTTGGAGAACCGGCCGTGCAGGAGGAGGTCCCTCCGGCTGCGGACACCGAAGAAGAAGTGGATTGTCCGCGTCCGGTCCATTCCCTGTTCGAACCAATATTCCAACAAACCGACGAAAGGCGCGGCGCCGCTGCCCCCGGCCACCACCAGGATGGGCCGGTCGCTGTCCTGGCCCAGGTAGAGAGTCCCGGTGGGATCGCTGAGGTGGAGGACGTCGCCGGGCTGGAGCCGGGTATGGACGTAGGTGGACGCGACGCCGGGCGGCACGTCCTTGCCGGGCGGCGCCCGGAAGTGCTTGATGATGAAGTCGAACTCCGGAAGCCGGCTGGGCGGGGAGGCGAAAGAATAGGGTCGAAAGACCGACCCATGCGCCGTCTCGTATCGGGAGTTCCATTCCTGAACGAATTCTTCCGGGACCTCGAGGAAGACGAATTGTCCCGGCTTGAAGGAGAACCCGCCGGGACGGAGCAACGTCAGCCGCACTCTCTTCACGTCGTGGGTCAGGTCCTCGATGGCCAGCACCCGGGCTCGATGCGGAAAGTCGAGCGCCAGAATCTGGGCGCCCACTCCCAGGCACAGCAGCCAACCGAGACGTATCATCCACCCCATTGGAGCCTCCCGGGGACTCATTGAGCCAGTCTTCTCCTGAGGAAATCAAGGGCGCGCGTGATGAGCCGCTCACGTCCCGACCTGCCGGTGCGGAATCCGACCGACTCGACGGCGAACCCGTGGGCCCTGGACCCGGCGCAGAGGGTAACGCGGTCGGCGTCCCCCTCTTCCAGTTGGGAAACCAGAAGGACCCATCGATCCCGCTGATCACTTGCGACCTTGCGAGCCAGATCGAGGATCGCCTCATTCCCCTCCGGAACCTGTCCCGAAGCCTCCGACCCCTCAGACGCCAGCAATCCTTTTATTCCGGCATTCGTGGCAGCCACATAGCTGCCGAACAGAACCGACGGCGCGGAGGGAGTCCCGGTCAACCGGGATGAGAGGCCGCCTCCCGTCGCCACCTCGGCCACGGCCAACGTCGCCTTGCGATCGGCCAGAAGCCGCAGGATCGTTTCTTCGAGCGTCGATCCGCCAACGGAATAGACATGTTGTCCGAGCTGCTCCAGCATCCGATCCCGCAAACCCAGCAGGCTTTTTCGAATGCCGGGCAAGCCGGAGTGGCCGTAGAAGGTGAGGTCGACCCGTCCCGCTTCGAAGGTGGAGGCGACCCTGACCCCGGACGGCAGGTTGACGTGCTTGTCGATGACACTCTGGATGCTCGATTCTCCGATCCCCACAAAGCGTAGCGTGACCGATTCGACCGCCGCCTGGATCCCGAATCGGCGGGCCAGAAACGGAATCAGTTGCTCCCTGACCATGGGCCGGAGTTCCCGGGGCGGACCGGGCAGCGCCACCACAACTCGTTGTCCGTCGTCGAAGACCAAGCCGACGGCGCTTCCGACCCGATTCTTCAGATAGGCGCCGCGGGACGGAACCTGCGCCTGCCGCCGGAGACTCGGGCGGAATACCCGGTCTCCGTAGCGGCGCCGATACTCTTGGATCACCTGGGACGATTCCTGAAGCGGGATGCCCGTGTATTCGGCCAGGGTCTGACGGGTGATGTCGTCGCCGGTGGGACCGAGCCCCCCGGTGACGATGACGATCCGGCTGCGCCGGGAGGCATATTCGAGGGCTCGCAGCATCTCCTTTTCGTCGTCGGTGACGGTGACCGATCCGACACATCGGCCTCCGAGAGGCAGGAGCGTCCGCGCCAAAAACTGAGTGTGCGCGTCGGCGTAAGCGCCTTCGAGAAGTTCTCTGCCGGTAACGACGACAACGAATTCGGTCTCCGAATCGGAAGCTCGCGGAACCTGCGCGCAGATTTCGGCTGAAAGAAAAATGGCGATAAGCCCGAAAATCAACATCCGCCAGCTTACAGGAAACTGCATCCCACGCTCCCGATCGGCTCCCGGTCCAGTCTACTACGGCGACGCCTCCCAATCCGATGGGCCGGTTGCCGTATCCCGCACGCGCTGGTATCTTTTTGCCGAGCGGGCGCCCCGCTCACCCAGGAACAGCGAAAGGAGATCTCATGCCATTCGAATTGCCGTCCCTTCCCTATGCCACCGACGCCTTGGAGCCCCACATCGACTCCGCCACCATGGGGATCCACCACGGCAAACACCACGCCGCGTACATTGGGAACCTGAACAATGCCCTCTCCTCGCATCCGGAGCTGGCCGGACTGAGCCTGGACGAACTGCTGGCCGACAACTGCGCCGCGGTTCCCGGGAGCATTCGGACCGCCGTGAGGAACAACGCCGGCGGCCACGCCAATCACTCCCTGTTCTGGACGCTCATGGGACCCGGTGGCGGAGGAGAACCCGGCGGCGCCCTGGGCGACGCCATCAATTCGACGTTCGGCAGTTTCGCCCAGTTTCAGCAGGCCGTCGCCGCCGCGGGCATAGGACGGTTCGGATCGGGGTGGGCCTGGCTGGTGAAGAACGCGTCGGGAACGCTGGAGGTCCTCTCCACCGCCAATCAGGACTCTCCCGTCATGGCCGGACAGGTTCCTCTCCTGGGCGTGGACGTGTGGGAGCACGCCTACTATCTCCGCTATCAGAACCGGAGGCCCGACTACATCAAGGCCTGGTGGAACGTCGTGAACTGGGATGCCGTGGCGGAGCGGTTCGGTTCCTGAGATCTCGATCAGCGTTTGACTAGTCCCGCGCTCCGAAGCTTCCCTTTCTGAAAACGGCGAGGCGTTTGGAGCCGCCTCTCTTCAGGCTTCCCAGGAGCAGCCACAGGATCAGGTACAGATAGCGGGGAAGAAACAGCACGGCCTTGACCAGGATCGGCGCCCGATAGCGGAGACCCCTTCTCGAGAGGCGCCGATACGGATCGATCTTGGCAAAAGATCCGGCCCGCAAGAGGCCGGCCAGGCCACGCAGGTTCCGCTTGACGTAGTGGCAATCTCCGTGCTCGTTGAACACCAGGCGAGCGCGTGCGGGTAGCAGCAAAAACAGCCTCTTGTGGGCCCGGAATATGGGCCGGCCCGAAAGGATCGCCACCACCACGTCTACCCTCATCCGGGCCAGCCTCAAAACGATTCGCAGTTTTTTCAGCTTCTGCCCGAATCCGTAGGCGACCACCTCGCTCACTTCCGGCCGCGACTCGAAGAGATCTTTCTTCGCCTCCGAGCAAAACACCAGAATCCGGCCGGGACCGATGATCTTTCGGTCCTGAAGCCTTTCCAGGACCTCCAGGGCGATCGAATCGCTTTCAGTGGGCAGATACAGAATCGTCGCCTCAGCGTCGGGGAATACTTCCCGGTAACGGCTCCGGCGGCGGATCGCGGCGATATTGCCGAGACGCAGCGGGTAGGGCCGAGTCCGCGCATCGAAGATGAGCCGGCGCCGGCCCGGAACCAGAAAGAAAAGGAGCTTCTGCAGCCGGAAGACAGGACGGCCGCCGAAGACCGCGCAGACCAGATCGGCACGGAAACCGGACATCCGCCGCCACAAGCCGGAGAACCGATCGCCCCGCCACCGGGAATAGGGCAGAAACTCCACGTCCGGGAGATCTTCAAAAGACCCCAGGTCCTCCTGCCGGCACACCAGAAGTACCTTGCAGCCGGGATGCAGGTCCGATTTCCTCAATTTTTCCACAGCGGCGCGCACAAGCTCCGGTTGCTCCGTCTGGAGCATGAGGCAACGGGAGACGTGCCGGGAGGCGGCGGAACGCGCTCCTGTTCGCTGAGGACGCAGGCTCGGGGACAGATCAACCATGGTTCAGACCAGAGGACAGCGCTTCAAAGCCTCGAGGAAATTCTCCACGTCTTCAGTCGTGTTGTAGAGATGAGTCGACACGCGAATCCGCTGGGAATCTCCCCAGATCAGGATGCCCCGTTCATCAAACCAATTCATCACGGCCTTGGCCCGGGGGGCGACGAAGCAGGCATTGCCGGCGCGTTCCCGGCGCCGGGACGGCGTCATGATTTCCAAGCCGAGTTCGTCGAGGCCGCGCAACACCCTTTCGCTCAGATCCAGCACATAGCTTTCGATCTCGGGAACACCCACGCGGGAGAGATAGCCCAGGGCGTTCTCCAGGATGTAGACCGAAATCCAGGATGGATTCCCGGGCTCGAATCGGGCGGCGTCGGGCCGCGGCTCGTAACGGGTCGGATGGCGCCAACCGGTGAGATCGGCCGGGGTGTGCCAACCCAGGAACGGTGGCTGCAGGTCGGGCAGGCGACTTCGATTCCAGTAGAAGATGGAAACGCCGTGGGTGCCCAACAGCCACTTGTAGCAACTGCTCATGACGAAGTCGGCGAGCCCCGCTTCCACCGGGACCGCCCCGGCCGCGTGAGTCGCATCGACGCTGAGTAGCGCCCCTTTGGAGCGGACCGCTCGGGAGAGTTCACGAAGCAACTGCCGCTGTCCGGTCAGGAAGCTCACCAAGCTGATCGCCACCACACGGGTCCTGGAGTCGATACGCGAATCCAGATCGGCGACGGACACCCGCCAATTGCGATGCCGCACCAGGCGAAGTTCCACTCCCAGCCGCTCCAGGCGGGTCCAGGGAAGAACGTCGGAAGGGAATTCCACATCGGCGACCACCACATTGTCGCCCGGCTCCCAATCCAGAGCGTGAGCCAACAGGTTGACCCCTTCCGAAGTAGAGGAGAGAAAGGCGATCTCCTCCGGGGAGACGTTGAAAAGCCGTCCCGCCCTCTCCTTGCACTTCAGATAGGTCTCTTCGAACTGCTGCCGGCCATCTTCTCCCCGGGCCTTGCTGCGGAAGAAACGCGCCACGGCGTCCTGATGGCTCTTCAAAACCGGAGTCTCACCCCCGGCGCAAAGATGGACCTGATCATCAAGACCGATGAAGTCGTTCTTGGGCACCAACATCTCGTTCGCTCCTTCCGGCCGGCAAGGCGAGAACCCTGGACAATGGAGGCGGTCCGCATCGCCGGCCACTCATCAAATTATAATGTCCCGGTGCAGGGGCCGGGATACCCGGCATTTGGAGGAAGAAATATCCATGTTCATGACCCATTTGGAGTGCGCACGCTGCGGGGACGTCCACGATTGCGACAAAAGGGCCCACCTTTGCGGATGCGGCGGTCCACTTCTGGTTCGCTACGACCTGAACCGCGTTCGGGAGACGGTGCAACCGTCGGAATTCGCAGGACGTGAGCCGAGCCTCTGGCGGTATCGGGAGCTGCTTCCCTTGCGCGACCCCGATTCGCCGGCTTCTCTGGGAGAGACGATGACGCCGCTTCTGAGATTGCACCGGGCCGGCGCCCGGGCCGGGCTTCCCAGGCTCTACATGAAGGACGAAGGCCTGTTGCCGACCGGGACCTTCAAGGCCCGGGGAGCCGCCGTCGGCGCCTCTCGCGCCCGGGAACTTGGAGTCGAAGCCCTGGCCATGCCCACCAACGGCAACGCCGGGGCCGCCTGGGCCGCCTACAGCGCCGCCGCCGGCATCGAGTGCATCATCGTCATGCCCACGGACGCTCCGCTGATCCATCGCAAGGAGTGCGCCGTGACGGGTTCAACCTTCTACCTGGTGGACGGCCTGATCAGCGACGCGGGCAAGCAGGTGGCCGGCGGGGTGAAGCGGCACGGCTGGTATGACGCCTCGACCCTGAAGGAGCCCTACAGGATCGAGGGCAAGAAGACCATGGGACTGGAGTTGGCCGAGCAATTCCAGTGGCAGCTCCCCGATGTGATCGTCTACCCCACCGGAGGAGGAGTGGGGCTCATCGGCATCCACAAAGTCTTCCGGGAGCTACGGGAGCTGGGATGGCTGGATCAGCCATTTCCTCGAATGGTGGCCGTTCAGTCCACCGGATGCGCCCCCATCGTCCGCGCCTGGGAGGCGGGCCGCCGGGAATCGGAGTTCTGGACCGGCGCCCGGACCGTCGCCTTCGGGATCACGGTCCCCAAGGCCTTGGGAGACTTCCTGGTCCTGGACGCCCTTTACGACACCAACGGCTGCGCCGTCGAAACCTCGGACGAGGAGATCCTGCAGGCCCAACGGCTGTTGGCCAAGAGCGAGGGAACCTTCATCTGTCCGGAGGGAGCGGCCACTCTGGCCGCGGCGCGGAAACTGAGTCAATCGGGTTGGATCCGATCCGGCGAGAGGGTGCTTCTGCTGAACACCGGATCGGGACTCAAGTACCCGGAGTCCGTGTCCACTTCGCCTCCCGTCCTCTCGGCCGGCGACTCACTGCCGTTTTGAATCGGTCTGTTCCGGCGGAGGAGGCGGGGTTTCGGAGCGAAAGCGTTCCAGCGCTTCCTCTTCGGTCTCGTAGATTTCCAAAAGAGGCAGGAGCTGGCTGAGAGAGAGAACGTGCCTGACCCGATCGCCCGCCCGCAGGAGCTTCACCGAGCAGTTGAAACGTTTGGCCAGCCTGATTCCGGCGACCAGTTCGCCGATACCGGAGCTGTCGATCCAGGAGACTCCGGAGAGATTTAACAGGATCTTCTGCCATCCCTCGGCGATCAACTCATCCATGATCTCCCGCAGGATCTGATCCCCGACACCGGCCACCAGGCGGCCTTCCATATCGACGAGGATGACATCCTCCAGGTTTCGGACTTCTACGTGCATTGTCTTTCCGCCAGATTCGAATAGCGAAGGGATGAGCGATCGCGCGTTACTTCCATTCGACACTCTTGGGTGGAGTCTCGTTGCACCGCATGCTCTCCGTCCGGCCCGCGGCCAACACGGCGCAGGCGAGTTCTACAGCCGTTCTTTGAGCTTCTTCCCGAGTCGCCCCGGCCGCCGTTCGGCAGACGGTCTGGCCACGGAATTCGACACAGACCTCGCAACGGAACTTACGGAGACTCAGGCTGGAATACAGGAGGTAGCCCACAAAAAGGGCTACACCAAGCAGGACCAGGAGCTTGGCAGGAGCAGACATGGGAGATGAGCCTTCAGCTACGGCTCATTCGGGCGACTCTGATTCCTGCGTCGCCTGTAAGATAGGGAACGCAACTCACGAATCCGCACGACCCACGCCAGTCCCACTCCGGCAGAGCGTCGGACTGACGTGAGGATGCGAGATTTCGAGCCGTGGAGGGGAAACCCCTCTATTGGGCCACCTTGCTGATCGAGGAGGCGGTCAGCATCATCTTTCCGCCCTCTTTGGCCACGGTGCCCTTGGCCTTGACCTTGGTGCTGCCCTGGCAGACGTTGCCGTGAAACTTCTTGGCCACGTCGTTGGCGACCATGTAGTAGGTGACGGTCTTCCCATCCTTCTTCACCTGGATGGCATTCTGGCAGGAAGCCGTTTCACCCAGGCCGCACTTGGCACAGGTGCCTTCACCCTTGATCGTCTTTTCGTGGCCGGCGCCCATGACAAGACCCGTACCGACGAGCAGGACGAAGACAGAGGCGAATACGAAGATGTGCTTTTTCATGATTCATCCTTTCTGAGCTTTGGCGCCCGGTTGCGCCTTGGTCTCTGAATTGCCTCACGTGACGGCCGATTCAAAAGATCCGGCCACCTCCGACAAAGATTAATCGCTATTGGGAGAAACTTCAACGTATTTATCTCTGATCAGACATCGTTGCATTAAGTAGACCGATATGGCAAGTTGTCGCTATGAAATTCGGAGATTTGCTCGCAGTAGCACCTCCCAATGGAGTATTCAGAACAGGCCAGATTCTCGCTGGGCAAACCTCTCCTGCTCATGTCAGGCGGCAACTGGGCCGGTGGGTCAAGAGCGAACGAGTCATCCGTTTGAGGCGCGGAGTGTACCTGCTGGCCGATCTCTACTCCAAAACTCCAGCTCACCCCTTCGCGGCTGCGAACGCGCTCAAGAAAGCCTCCTACGTCAGTCTACAGTCAGCGTTGGCCCACCACGGCATGATTCCCGAGTACGTTCCGGTCACTACCAGCATCACGACGGGCCGACCGGAAGAGCTTTCGACGCCCAAAGGACGATTCCAGTTCCGACATGTCCGCGTCCCACTTTTCTTCGGGTTTACGGAAATGGAAATCGCAAGAGACCAGATGGCGTTGCTTGCGCGCCCGGAAAAGGCGCTGGTCGACCTGCTCTACCTGACTCCGCACAGCGACCGCGTCGAATACCTGCGCGAACTTCGGCTTGAAAAGCCCCGTGGACTCGACCTGGAAGGACTCCATGCCGTCGTTGAGAGGTGTCGGTCCGCCAAAATCGAACGCGCCGTGGCGCGGCTCCTGGAACTTTGGGAGAACCAAGATCCGAGATGAAACCCCTTCTGTTGGAGATCCTTCGGGATCAGCCTGATGATTTCCGGCGGCGCAGCACGGTTCGGGAATACTTGCAGGCGCGAATTCTCCTGGCGCTCCATGACTCCGGGGCCTTCAGCGACTGGGCCTTTGTCGGGGGTACGGCCCTGCGGTTCCTGTTCCAGCTTCCCCGTTATTCCGAGGATCTCGATTTCTCCCTCGCCAATCCGGGAGAAAATGCTCGATTCGAAAAGCACATGCAGTCCGTCGGCAAGGATCTTGCACTGGAGGGATACGACGTGGAGATCCTGCCCCGGCCACGCCCCCCGGTAGCGACCGCCGCGATAAAGATACGCGGGCTCCTGTACGAAATCGGTCTGTCTCCCCACCCCAGCGAGGTGATCATGGTGAAGGTCGAGATCGACACCAACCCTCCCCGCGGTGCGCGCACAACGACGCGCCTGGTGCGTCGCTTCGTCTGGTTGAATCTTCTTCACTACGACCGGAAATCGTTGCTGGCCGGCAAGTTGCGTGCCGTGCTGATGCGCAAGTATACGAAGGGGCGTGACCTGTATGACTTGGGTTGGTACCTTGCCGATCCCACTTGGCCGGCTCCGAACCTGGTTCAATTGAACAACGCCCTCCGGCAGTCGGGTTGGGACGCACCCAACGTCACACCGGCAAACTGGCGCGGGCTGATCAGGAATAAATTGAACACGATTGACTGGGAACAGGTTCTTCGGGACGTTTCGCCATTCCTGGAACGCAGACAGGACATGGCTCTGATTTCCAGGGACGTTCTCCTTCGGCTGCTGGCCGACCCGTAGACGATCTCCACCCTCGGTCCGAGAGTACGTTTCGGCACAAAGTTATAGTCACGCGGTTACGGAATTCTCCCCCGGCTCGTATGGACCGGGCATCGAACCGGTTGTATAGTCGTTTCAACCAACTCCACGAAACAGCCGCCTGAGAGCCGATTGCTCAATTGGATTCCTGGGCTGTAGGTACCGGCTTTCAAGGAAGGAACGAAATGAGAAGCCATGTTTCTCTAACCTGTCTTGGTGTATTCCTGCTTACCCTCCTGAAGCTTCACGGAACATCCGAACCTACGAGCCTGCTGGAGATCGGGAACCGCAAACAGCTCTTCATCGACGACTACATGATCCAGAGCCTCAGCGATGCCCGGCAGGTGCTCAACCCAGCCACCAAGTCGGCCAACAATCCTGTCGTGAGGCCCGATCGCCCCTGGGAGGGCCGTCTCAGTCCCATCGCCAAAGTTCTCTACGACGAGGAGGAGGGCCTGTTCAAGATGTGGTACAGAACCACAGATGAATACAAGGCCCAGCGCGGGCGCGGAGCGCTGACCGATTACCAATGGACGGACAAGGGCGCAGCCCGGAAGCGGGTGGAAGCGGCCTATCGCTACATAGGGGACCCTGGCCAGTACACTTATCGTCTCTGTTACGCGACCTCCCGCGACGGAATCCACTGGGAAAAACCCGGTCTGGGCAAGGTGGAGTTCAACGGCTCCCGTTCCAACAACATCCTGCCCGAGGACTGCCGGGCCCCGACCTTTTTCGACACCAATGAGAAGGATCCGGCGAGGCGCTACAAGGCGATCCGTCAAACCCGCTCCAGCGATCCCCCAGGCATGCAACTCCACCTCTACACCTCCGGCGACGGCTTCGAGTGGACGCCCCACCCGGACAATCCTGTGATGGATACCACACCGGAGCCGGGACGCTGGGGACCCACGCACTACATGGGCTGGGATCCGATCCGGCAAGTGTATGCGGCCCACATCGAGAACTGCCTCCACCGCGCTTGTCCCCTGGGACTGCGCATCGTGGGAAGGGCCGAAAGTCCCGATCTGAGGAACTGGAGTCTGCCCCAGAACATCCTGCTGCCGGACGAACGGGACTATGTCGATACCGAGTTCTACAATTTCCCCGTCGTCGCCTACGAGGGAGTCTACATCGCCCTGCCCTGGATCTTTCGGACCACCAACAATCTCCACTACCCCACCCTGGCCTTCAGTCGCGACGGGGTGCACTACGAGAGAAGATTCCGCGAGCCCCTGGTCCGAAACGGGGACCACGGCAGTTTCGACGAAGTGAGCATCTACTCCTCGGCACCGATCATGCGTGACGGCAAAATCTGGATCTACTACACGGGCGCCAACTGGAGGGGACCCCAGCAGCTCTTTTTCGCCGGAGATTCGGCGATTCGGGCACCCGGTCTGGCCACGCTTCGGGAGGACGGCTTCGTTTCCATCGACGCCGGAAAGCTTCGGCCCGGGATCCTGCTCACCCACCACTTCAGCTTTGAAGGCACCACACTTGAGGTGAACCTGGAAGCTGCCCCTCACAACTATGGCGCGGGGCGTGCGCAAATCAAGGTGGAGATCCTGGATCATCAGGTCCAGCCCTTGTCCGGCTTCTCCTTGGATCAATCCGATCCCCTGACCATGACGGGAACGCACCAAGCCAGTTGGCAGGGTCGAAACGACCTCAGCGAACTGGCGGGCCGCCCCATTCAACTGCGCTTCTGGATTCGGAACGCCAAGCTCTTTTCCTTCCAGTTCAAGTAAGGTGTGCCCCTGCGCTGCTCCGTTTCGACCGGAGCACGGGAATGGGACCGCCCGCCGGTTGACAGGGGTAGGGGCGGGTGTTCCAATTCCACTCCAGTCAGAGAGGAGAGTTGATGCGAGTGGGACAGGGCGACTATCAGTACGAACCCGTGCGCGATTGGGCCAAGCTCCCGTCGGGTTGGACCTTCGGCTGGATTCCCGCCATCGCCGTCGACAGCCGGGACCGGGTCTACGTCCACAGCCGAAGCGAGCACCCCATGGTCGTCTTCGACCGGGACGGAAACTTCCTCACCTCATGGGGAGAGGATCTGCTGCACCACGCTCACGGTCTCCGGATCGATGCCGAAGACAACCTTTACTGCACCGAGTGGAAAGGCCACTGCGTCCACAAACTCACCACCGACGGCGAACTGCAGTGGACCCTGGGCACCCCCGGCGTCCCCCGTCCTCCCGGCGTGCCGTTCAACCTGCCCACGAATCTGGCCATCGCCCCGGACGGCTGCCTGTTCGTCAGCGACGGATACGGCAACGCCAAAGTGCACAAGTTCTCATCCGAAGGCGTGCTCCTGAAGAGTTGGGGCGAGCCGGGCACGGGACCCGGGCAGTTCGACCTGGTCCACGACGTCTGGGTCGATTCCGAATACCTGGTCTACGTCTGCGACCGCTCCAACAACCGGATCCAGATCTTCGACGGCGAGGGAAACTACTTGAGGGAGTGGGCCGATCCTCATGGTCCCGACTTCGTCTGGTTCGATCCGGACGAGACCATTTTCGTTGCCGAACTCCGGCATCGCGTCAGCGTCCTCGACCGGGAGGGCCAAGTGCTTTCCCGCTGGGGTGAAAAGGGGGACGGTCCCGGACAATTCCCAGGCTTCCCCCACGCCATCTGGGGGGACAGCCGGGGCGACATCTACGTCGGCGAGGTGGGCGTCAACGGCGGCCTGACCAAATTCGTCCGGGTGTGAGAGCCGTCTCCTCCCGGACCTTCATGGAGACCATCATGACAAGAACAGCAACCCTGCTCTCGGGAATATTGGTTTGCTTCGCCTCCTGCGCCGCACCCGACTCGGAGCCGGCGATGGAGGAAGAGGCGGCCCCGATGTTGAACACCCTGACCGACGAGGAGCGGGCCGAAGGTTGGACATTGCTCTTCGACGGAAAGAGCCTGGATCAGTGGCGAGGTTTCCGGAGCCAGGAGACTCCGGAAGGATGGGAGATCAACGACGACTCCATCCACTACACGGGAAAGGTCCGGGCCGGGGACATCCTCACCCGCGAACAGTACGGTGATTTCGATTTGCGGCTGGAATGGAAGGTCCTGGAGGCCGGCAACAGCGGGATTTTCTTTCGGGCCAGCGAGGAATACGAAAGCCTCTGGTACACGGGACCGGAGATGCAGGTTCTGGACGATGCCGGCCACCGCGACGGCGCCAGGCGGGAGACCAGCGCCGGCGCCAACTACGCTCTTCACCCCCCCTCGAAGGATGTGGTTCGAAAGGCCGGCGAGTGGAACCAGGTGGGAATCGTCGCCCACGGCAACCACGTGGAGCACTGGATGAACGGCGAGAAGATCGTTGAATACGAGCTGCGTAGCGAGGACTGGAAAAAGCGGGTAGCCGCCAGCAAGTTCAAGGATCTCCCCCACTACGGGCTCATGGACGCGGGTCACATCGTCCTGCAGGACCACAGCGACCCGGTCTGGTTCCGAAACATCAAGATCAAGAAGCTGAACTGATTCGTCCCTTCGAACAGGAACAAGGAAAGAAGCGGCGGTTTCCTAACCGCCGAACCGGGGCGGCGATTTCCAATCGCCGAACTGGAGCGCCTATTACCGAGAAGGGGACATCCCTGTCCCCTCGACAATCGGATCAAGCATTGATGACCAGGAGGACCTCGCCGGCGAAGATGCGCGGGTTGGTCCGGATCATCACCAGAACACCATCCTGAGGGCTCCGGACTTCCTCCAACGGCGTTCCGTCCAGGTCCCGGATCATTCCCAGCAACTCCCCTTCGCGAACCCGCATGCCCACACGGGCGCCGGAGAAGAAGAGTCCGCTGCTTCCGGACTTCATGGAGACATCCACGTCGCCGTCGCCGCAAAGCCGCAGCGGCTCGTAGTCCACTTCCAGACCGGCCGCGGGGAGTTTCGCCATGTCGAGAAACGCCAGCAGATTGGCCAGCCCCCGGGTGTAGCAATCCACGTCGTCGGGATGGGCGCGGCCTCCTCCCCGGGCTTCGGTGTAAAGGGACGGAATCTCCAGCTTCAGGGTCTCGGTCAGAGTGCGGCCGGGAGAGACCTTGGGATGCTCCCAGACCAAAGGGGCTCCGAAGCACTCCGCTGCCGCCCGGGCCGTCTCGGCCTGCCGGCCCAGGGAGGCGTAGCCGACGAGAGTCATCATGGCGTAGTTCCGGCCCGAGCTGTGCAGGTCGATGTAGAGGTCGGCATGACGGAAGACCTTCTCCAGCATCAGGGCCGCCAGACGCTCGCTCATGGACCCCGACGGAGACCCGGGGAAGATGCGGGCCATGTTGAGGCCGTCCACGGGGTTTGCCCGCGTCGCCTGCCAGAACGCCGGAAGCGTCACCACCGACACGGCGACGAAGGCCCCGGACAGGTTGGAGGGATCCAGGGCTTCGTAGATCCGAAAGATGGCCTCCATGCCCTCGTATTCGTCCCCGTGCACTCCGGCCGTCGCCACCAGAGTCTTTCCCTTTCCCGAGGCGCCCTTCACCGCCAGGACGGGGATCGACAGCGAACCGGCATCCAGCCGCGCCGCAATGGCGTCGGTGATCGCGTCCGGGGAAATCGTGTCGCCGCAGGTCGTCCGAACGGCGCCGGCCAGGCCGGTCAGATCCGGTGCTTCCATCCGCAGCTCGTAGATGTCCTTGCTGGCCTGAGGCAAGTTTTCGAAATCGAATTCCTTTTTTCGGCTCATCAGCAACCCCTCCTGTTGACCGCCCTTGGCGAGAACGCTTCCGAAACGTATCCTCACATGATTGCGATTTCAACAGGGACAGAATCGGAATTGTCGGCATCCACGCGGCAACCCGCGGGACAGCGGACCCAATTGCGACCGAGGAGTGAATCATGCGCGTAACCTGGCTTCGAGTCTTGGCGTTGCTGGCCGTATCTGCGGCTGCGACCGGTTCCTTTATTGCCGCGGGGGAGGCCAATTCCATGGAAACCGTTGACATCGGTTCCCGGCTGGAGTTGTTCACCGACGACCATCTGATCGCCGAGATGGAGGGTGTGGAGATCCGGCTTCACTCACCCTGGTCCGGCGGCAAGGTCCTGGAATTCGATCGTCCCTGGGAGGGGAACACCAGTTGGCAGTTGACCGTCTTCAAGGACGGCGACCTCTTCCGCATGTACTACATGGGCCGCACCGACCCGACCTATGCGAGGAAGGCCGGACTGCGGCAGGACGAGAAGCTCACGCCTGCACATCCCAACTTTCTCTGCTATGCCGAAAGCCGGGACGGAATCCACTGGACGCGGCCGAATCTCGGCCTTTACGAGTTTGACGGATCCACCGAAAACAACATCGTCACCGATAGGCCTCAGGGTGCGCCCCTGCTGGACACCCGGCCCGGCGTCGATCCGGCGATGCGTTTCAAGGCGGGGGGCGGAGTCGGCATCAATCCCAGGTTCGGCCAAACCAGGGAACGCTCCGTGGGCCTGGTGCTCTGGGTCTCGCCTGATGGACTCCAATGGAAGAAGTGGCGGGAGGACCCCCTCTTCGTCACCTCGCTTCCCAATGCCTTCGATTCCGTCAACGTGCTGTTCTGGTCCGAATCGGAGCAACAGTACGTCTTCTACTTCCGCTACATGCTGCAGGACGTCCGCACCTTCGCCCGGACCACGTCCAAGGACCTCGTCGATTGGACGGAGCCGGTCCCCTGCACCTTCAACGGCAACACCCGTCCGGTGGACCACCTCTACACGAATGCCGCGACGCCCTATTTCCGGGCTCCCCATATCTCTCTGGGGTTTCCCAAGCGGTTCCAACCGTTGAGGCAGATCCACGACGACGCTCCCCGGCCCGGTATTTCGGAGACCGTCTTCATGACCAGCCGCGACGGGATCGACTGGAACGTCTGGCCGGAGGCATTCATCCGGCCGGGAAGGGAGGAGCGGAACTGGATCCACCGGACCAACAGCACGGCAGTGGGCGTGGTGCCGATCATCAATGACGAGATGTCGATCTACGTGTCCCGCAACTACACCTACCCGTCCACCTACTTGGAACGATTCGTCCTGCGCACCGACGGCTTCACTTCCATCAAGGCGCCATACTCCGGTGGAGAATTCGTGACCAAGCCGTTCCGGTTCGAAGGCAGGGATCTGGTCCTCAACTTCTCGACCTCGGCCGTGGGCAGCATCCGAATCGAGGTCCAGGACCAGGACGGACAACCGATTCCGGGTTTCACGCTGGAGGAATCGCCGGTCATCTTCGGCGATCACATTCAGAGAAGGATCCGGTGGAGCCGGCCGGGGTTTCTGCCCACCGACCCCATGAGATTCGACCGGCTGGCGGAAAGGCCGATCCGGCTTCGCTTCGTCATGAAGGACGCGGATATCTATTCCTTCCGGTTCAAGTGAGAGGAGCAGACCGACCAGATCGCCGGTCTGAAGATTTCGAGCACGCCGGAAGCCCCGTAAGGTGTGTGTTTCGGCGTAGATGTCGACAGTACCATAGCTTCAAAGACGATCAACCTGCTCCCAGGATCCAATTCACCCTACGATGAGAGGTACAGCCTCGCAGATGCGATTCCGCGTACAGGCTTGGGCAGTTCCTTGCAGCGGTCGGAATCCGTATTTCACCGTGCTCTGCCGAAGGCACTACTTCCATCGACATTTAGGATTCCCTCGAACCCTCTAGCCAGTTGCGATGGAAACTCGCTACGATGACCTTTACTCTTGACGTAACGCATATTTTCGGGTAAATTCGGAATGATCATTAGCTACCGCGACAAGCGGACTAGGGACTTCGCCACCGGGAAACGGATAAAGGCTTTCTCCGGTATCGAACGGGCTTCACTCTTGAAGATCGATCGACTTGAAGCGGCAACCGCTCTTCAGGACCTTGCCGCCTTGCCCGGCAATCGTTTCGAAGCACTCAAAGGTGACCGCAAGGGCCAGTACAGCATCCGTATCAATGACAAGTGGCGGATTTGCTTCGAATGGCCGAAGGAATCCTCTGGACCTGAGAATGTAGAGATTGTTGACTACCACTAGGAGAACCGCTATGAGCTTGCCTGCAATCCATCCCGGCAAACATGTCGCCGAAGAACTGAAAGAGCTCAATATGAGTGCCGCTGCGCTCGCGCGTAACCTGAATGTTCCTACGAACCGCATTACTGAGATTCTGAACGAACGGAGGGCAATTACCGCCGATACCGCCTTGCGCCTCGGCCACTTCTTTGGCACCAGTGCGGAGTTTTGGCTCAATCTTCAAAAACTCTATGAACTGCGCCTTGCCGAGAAGAAAGCCCGCAGGGAGATCAAGACCTTGCCAACGCTAAAGCCCCAACATGCTCATGTCTGAAATCTCAATACGGACCTCCTAGAAAGTTGCCGTGAGATCCTCGGATACGCGAGGTGGGGACAGTCACTTTCTTGCCCAGGATCGGGCCGAGCAGAGGGACGGTCAACTTCGGCTCCGCCGAGTGACTCCGCGAACATATGGGTTTCCCTGGTGTAGGTTGGCTTTTCCTGGGAGTGGCTCCATACATTGGTCACTCAGGAGGGAATGGGTTCGCATTGTGGCGAATCTTCCAGAGCAGGAGGAATCATGAAACTGAAAGTCGTGACCCATGAAGTGGAGGAGGGCGGATACTGGGCGGAGGTGCCGTCCATCCCAGGGTGTGCGACCCAGGGAGACTCATTTGAAGATCTGTTAGGCAACCTCTACGAAGCCGTCGAGGGGTGCTTATCTGTCGAGGCCCGGGATATTACTGTCTCCGAGAAGGACAAAATCATCAAGATTGCCGTGTGAGAACCGTCAGCGGGAAGCAATTCTGCCGGCGGCTCGAGTCGCGAGGTTGACGTTTGAAGCGAGTCAGAGGCAGCCACCACATCTATGTGAAGGCAGGGATTCCTACCCGTATCTCGGTCGCTGTGCACAGCGGCGCTCTGAAACGTGGTCTGCAGAAGCACCTGATGAAGATCGCTCAAATCAAGGAATCTGAACCATAGGGACTGTAAGAGACCTTACCTGGCCTCAATCCCTCCTTCTCTCAGGGGGGCACCAGCCTACCCAGGCCTTGGCCGGAGGAGAACCGAGAAGAACAGTCAGTCTCTTTCTTCCGCCCGAATGATCGTCGCGGAATGACGTCATGCACCGGGACCGGTTCTTCGAAGGGGCTGGTCGTCCGTCAGGATGTGAAGATATTCGTGGTAGGAGTAGGCGCGTCCACGCCGCCTTCCCGTGATCTCGCGCAGCACGCCAAGGCCCTCCAGCAACGCCACGGCCTTGCGGGTCGGCGGCGCCGTGAGGCCGAGGAGATCTGACGCCGCGGCGACGGTCACGACCGGACGGGACGGCAGGCGCTCGATCAGCCGGATGGCGGTCACAGTCGCACGCTCATGGACCAGAACGCGGTCACGGTCGCGCCCGACAAGCGCATGCAGCTCCCGGGCGACCCGAACGCCGTCATCGGCGGCCTCGCGCACGCAGTCGAGGAAGAACCGGATCCAACCCTCCCAGTCGCCATCGCTGCGCACGGCCGCGAGCCGGGTGTAATACTCCGGCTGGTTCCGCTTGAATGCCAGGCTGAGGTAGAGAAGAGGCAGATCGAGCAGCCCCCAGTGCTCCATCAGGAGCGCAATCAACAACCGGCCGATGCGTCCGTTGCCGTCGAGGAACGGATGAATCGTCTCGAACTGTACGTGCGCAAGACCCGCCCGGACCAGCGGCGGGAGATCGCTGTCCTGGTGCAGCCACCGTTCCAGCGCGCCGAGCGCGCCCGGCACCTCCTCTGGTGGAGGGGGCACGAAGCGGGCGTTGCCCGGCCGGCTGCCACCGATCCAGTTCTGCGAGCGGCGGATTTCACCGGGCTGCATGTTCTCGCCTCGTACACCCGCCATCAGGATGTGGTGCGCCTCGCACAGGAGGCGGATGCTGAGCGGAAGCCCCTTGGGATCTGCGATTCGCGCGCGGGCGTGGGCGAGCGCGTCCACATAGTTGCAGACCTCGCGTACGTCGTCCGGACGGTCGCTACGGTGCGTGGCTTCGAAGGTGATCACGTCGCGGAGCGTTGCCTGCGTCCCTTCGATCTGCGAGGTGACGACCGCCTCCTTGCGGACGAATCCGTAGAGGAACCAGTCGATGCTCAGCACCATCGATCCCGCTACGGCAAGGCGGGCCAACGCGGCCATGGCGGCGACCTCGAGCTCGGCCGCCGCGCCGGCCAGGGCCAAAGGTGGATCGTCCGGAGGAAGCGGGTAGGGTACGAATGCGCGCACCTCTTCTCCGAGGGTGCTGGTGATGCGGTATTGACCAGTCTGGCGAGCCACGGTTGCGAACCGCCCCTTTCCTGCGCTGCAATCTAAGGAATCAACCGTTTCTTTGTCAATCTGATCATGAAACGATCGGTTCCTTGTCTGCCCCAGCCCGGGCGAGAACAATTATGGGACAGTCACTTCCTTGCCCCGACGCGGCCTGTGCTCGAACGAGGGCCTGCCAGAACTGATCGGTGGGATCCGGGTCAAGCGTCATGCGGTCATGCCGGCATCCCTGGCTTCATCGCACAGGCGATAGAGGACCCAGGTCGCCACGGAACGCAGCGGCCGCCAGACCTCGGCGCGTTCCAGAACGACGGCCGGAACGGGGCGCTCGTCCAGCCCGTCAAGCAGACGCGCACCCTCGCGGACACCCAGGTCCCCCACGGGCATCACGTCGAGGCGGCCAAGACGGAACATCAGGAACATTTGCGCCGTCCACTCGCCGATTCCCCACACGGACGACAACATCTCCACGATTTCGTCGTCCGTCATCCGGGACACGCTGCGCAGACGGACGGAGCCATCCGTACACCGGGCTGCCAAGTCCTTGACGGCCCGGGTTTTCGGGGCCGAGAATCCCGCGCTGCGAAACGCTTCGTCGGACAGCTCGAGACACTCTTCGACGGTGGGGAAACGTGGTCCCGGGGTCAGAGCGCACACCCGCGAGTAGATTGTGTTCGCGGCCGCAGCGGCGAGTTGCTGAAAGGCGATCGACCTGGCGATCGCCTGAAAGTGCGAACCACGGGCGAGCACCCCCATCGGGAAGCCCGGAAAGGGTGGCAACCGTCGCATGGCCGCCCCCAGCACGGGGTCGCGCCGACCGAGTAGGCGGAGTTCTTCGCGGGTAGGTTTCATGTGTGTGTGAAGGGGACTGTCACTTACTCTCACGATCGCCGTCATGCTCACCTTCGAACAATGTCCCGGTCTCGTCAGCGCCTATAAGGTCGAAGTCGGGCGGCACCGAGATTCTACCGGCCAAAAACCCTATTCGGGACACTGTTCCGTGATCCGGCGTCTCTACCGCGACGACTTTGACCAGCGGCTTGCCGTCACGGGCGATGATAAACGGCTCGCCATTGGCGGCAGCCTGTACGAGACGGGAAAGGTGCATCTTCGCTTCGTGCATACTGACAGTCCGCATGCAATCCTCCTGAGACTTGGTCCAATTAACTTGGTTCATTCAAGATCATGCTGCAAGGGGCGCTTGGACGGGGTCAAAATTATTTTCTGCTGGGCCGGCTCGACGCCTCTTCCGTGAGCAGCAGGTGCTCACCCCGCCTTCACATCGAGATGCGCTCCACGACTCTGCGAGTTGGCGGGGCGTCGGGAACCGAATGCTGCGTCTGCGAACGAAAGGGAGTCAGGGGAGAAGGCGACTTCGTAGAGGGGTGCCGGGGGACGGAATCGAACCGCCGACACGGGGATTTTCAGTCCCCTGCTCTACCGACTGAGCTACCCCGGCTCTCGAAAAGGGTTGTATTCTACCAGAAGCCGGTCCCCCTGCAAGATGGACCCTGGTCACGCGTTACCCCGAAAAATGAGGCCGATCGGAGAGAGCGATCCGCTGTTGGTCTTTGCGGCGGCCTTGCATCCGGCGGTTCCCCGTCGGCCAGAAATAGGGAGACAAGAATGTTTCTCCTTCTTCCGTGAAAAGGGAGGCGATTCCAATCGCCCGTGCGCCGCATTTCCCGAAGTTCCAAGAATCGGCGGTTTGGAAACCGCCGCTCCTGCGGGAGGTGACTTCCAATCGCCCAATCTTGGTCGTCAAGCTGTCACACTGGAGTTCGGCGGTTAGGAAATCGCTCCCATCCGGTGGGAGACCTCCCAGGTTTTTCGACGAAGTGAGCAGGGCCCCGGAGGGGGGAGGTTCCGGGGCCCTCGAGCCCGGGACTTCAGCTGACCCGGACCGCGATCTGCTTGGGCTTCGCCGGCTTGAGCTTGGCGATGGAGATGCTGAGAACTCCGTTCTTCAGCTCGGCCGAGACCTTCTCCCGATCCAGTCCGTGGCGGGGAAGCCGGAAGGAACGCTGGAACCGGCCGTGCCACCTTTGGGCCTGGCGGTAGGTGCGATCCTCCTTCTCCTGGGCCTTGCGCTCGCCCTTGACCTGCAGATAGTCGCTGTTGACGTTGACCTCGATCTCGCTCTTGTCGAATCCGGGCAGCTCCATGGTGAAAACCAGGCTTTCTCCGGTCTCGTACACGTCCGAGATGGGCCGGCGCACGGGGTGGACTTCGTCACTTCCGGCAGGAGCCAGGAAACGGGTGTCCCGAAGGAAATTGTCCATCAACCGGTGCAATCCGTCGAACCCTGCGAATGGCGTTACTCTTGTGAGATGCATTGTTGACCTCCTATTCATATCAACGCTGTCGTTTGTTCCTTCTTGGCCAGCCACTGTTCTAGTAAGATCGGATCCGGGGGCTGTCAAGGTCGATGGCTGGCCGCGGCGTAAACGCCTCCGAGTCTAGGGAACAAATCGGGCGGAGCGGGAGAAGCCACGACAGTGAGGCGGGTCTACCTGGACAACAACGCCACGACGCGAATGGACCCCCGGGTCCTGGAGGCCATGTCGCCCCACTTTCTCCAGGACTTCGGCAACGCCTCGTCGATTCACGAATTCGGCCAGCAGGCGCGCGAAGCCGTGGAGACGGCTCGGCAGGCGGTGGCCGACCTCATCGGCTGCCTGCCCAAGGAGATCGTCTTCACCAGCGGTGGGACCGAGTCGGACAACACCGCCCTCCGGGGAATCGCCGCCGGCCACTCCGCAAAGGGGCGCCATCTCGTCACCACCACCATCGAGCATCCCGCGGTCCTGAGGACCATGGAGCAGTTGGAGGAGGAAGGATTCCGGGTGACCTATCTGCCGGTGGACCGCCAGGGGTTGATCCGGCTCGAGGACCTGCACGCCGCGGTTCGTGAGGACACGATCCTCATCTCCATCATGCATGCCAACAACGAGACCGGAGCGATTCAGGACCTGCGCGCGGTGGGGCGGTTGGCCAGGGAAAAGGGAATCCTCTTTCATTCCGACGCGGTCCAGTCGGCGGGCAAGATTCCCGTGGACGTGAACGACCTTGGCGTGGACCTGCTTTCACTTTCGGCCCACAAGATCCACGGTCCCAAGGGAGCCGGGGCCCTCTACATCCGCCACGGGGTGGAGATGATGTCTCTGCTCCTGGGCGGTTCCCATGAACGGGGACGGCGGGGAGGCACCGAGAACGTGCCGGGCATCGTCGGATTGGGCAAGGCGGCCGCCCTGGCGAAGGACGGCCTCGCGGATTTCGACCACCGGGTTCGATCTCTGCGGGACCGGCTGGAGACGGGACTCCTGGAGCGCATACCCCAGGCCAGGATCAATGGATCGACGCTGCGAAGGATGCCCCACACCACCAACCTGAGTTTTCGAGGCGTCGAGGGAGAGGCCCTGCTCATTTCACTGGACCTCCAGGGAATCGCCGTCTCTACCGGCGCGGCCTGCTCCTCGGGATCGTTGGAGCCTTCCCACGTGCTGAAGGCCATGGGGTTCCAGAACCGGCGGGTGGAGAGCGCGCTTCGGCTCAGCCTCAGCCGGTTGACGACCGAGAAAGAGATCACGACGGCTCTGGACGTGCTCCCCAGCACCGTGCAGAGGATGAGGGAACTCTCCCCACTCTACCGGGAAAGTCGAAACCGTGTACAGCGAGAAGGCCAGAGAGCTCATTCGTGAACTCCCCAACCGGGGAAGTCTCGCCGGCGCCACCCATACGGCCCGAGCCGAAAACCCGGTCTGCGGCGACATCACCCATCTCTACCTGAAGCTGAACCAGGACGTCGTGGTGGACAGCCGCTTCGAGACCTATGGATGCCCGGCCGCAATCGCCGCCTCGGCGGCGGTCACCCAAATGTGCCGGAATCTCCGGAGTGGGGAGTGCCGGGAAATCACGGCCGAATCGATCCTGAACTACTTGGGAGGGTTGCCTTCCCACAAGCTGCACGCCGCGGACCTGGCTGCGGACGCCCTTCGCAAAGCATTGCAGTCTAGCGAACCCTGATCTGGACCCGGCCTCCCACCTTCAGCCCCAGAACCCGGGCTGCCGACCCCTCCGAGATCGCGATCTCGTAGTACCCGCTGCTCCCCTTCAGGTAGACGAGCTCTCCCTCCGGCGCCTCGGCGTAGGTGCGGCAACGCCGGCTGATTCTTCGGCCTCCAGCCCAAAACTCCACCAACACCGGCTCGTAGCCCAGGAGGTCCCGAAGCTCGCGATCGTGGACGCTGGTGATGACGTTCCCGAACCGGTCGACCTGCAGGACCACTCCGCCGATTCGGCCGGGCTCCTCCCGTTGCAGCAGGGTGAGCGGCAGTTCTTGCCAATCCATGATCTCCGGTCCCAGTTGCTCCGGCTCCGTACCGCAGGCCAGCCAGGCCGCGGCGGGGCCGAAGACGTCCCGGCCGTGGAAGGTGGCCGACACCGTCTCCCGGCAATGCCGTTCCGACTCGATGGAGACGACCTGTTTCACCTTCTCCCGCCGGTAGACCAGCGTGAAGAGGCCGTTGTCCGGACCCACGAAGCGGTACCGGTCGGTGGCGACCACGATGCCTCGCCGCTCGGACCCTACGCCCGGGTCCACCACTGCCAGGTGAATGGTCCCGGCCGGAAAGTAGGAATAACTGCAAGCCAGATTGAACGCGGCCTCGAGAATGTTGTGAGAGGAGATCTCGTGGCTGATGTCCACGATTCGGGCTCGGGGGCAGATCTTCAGGATGGCGCCCTTGACCGCGCCGACGTACGGACCACTGCTCCCGAAATCGCTGCTGAAGGTGATGATGGGTGGAAACGCCATCCGACCACCTGCGTCAGGTCCGATTCTGCACGAGCCGGTTGATTCCCGTTTCGAACCGCCGGAGCCCTTTCTTGAGCGATTCGGGCCGACAGGCGAACGAAAGCCTCAGGTAACCTTCTCCCTCGGACCCGAAGGCGGCGCCGGGAATCGTGGCCACCCTGTCCCGGAGCAGCTCCAGACTCGCCGAGAGGCTGTCGAGACCCGTTTCCTCAACCGAGACCATGACGTAGAAGGCCCCGTCGGGCGGAACGAAAGCCTGTTCCATCCGCCGGTCGAGCCAACGGCAGGTGAATCGGCAATTTCGCGCCATTCGTTGGCGCATCCGCTCGATCTCGTCCCTGCCCTCCAGCGTGAACAACGCCAGAGCCGCTCTCTGGGTCAACGTGGACGCACAGATGGAGGTGTTCTGGTGGAGCACGGTCACCTTGTCGATGATGGCCTGGGGTCCGCATGCCCAGCCCAGGCGCCATCCGGTCATGGCGGCTGCCTTGGAGAACCCGCAGATGACGACGGCGGCATCCGTCGCATCCAGAACCGACGGCGGCGGCGATCCGTGGTAGGTCTCCCGGTAGATCTCGTCGCTGACGAGCACCAGATCGTTCTCTTCGGCCAGACGCGCCGCACCCTGGAGTTGTTCCAATGTGAGGCTCCGGCCCGTGGGATTGGAAGGCGTGTTGAGTATCAATGCCCGGGTTCGAGGTGAGACCAGGGCCTCAAGCTCTTCCAGATCCAAACGGAATCCGTCGCGGGACCGCAAGGGGTAAGGGACCGGCGTGGCTCCGGCCAAACGGACCGCCGTGGGGTAGGTGACGTATCCCGGATTGGGAACCAGCACCTCGTCCCCCGGCCCCGCCAGGGCGAACACCACGTCAAACAGGGCCTCCTGGCTCCCGTTGGTCACGCAGACCGTATGACCGTCGCGGCCACCGTGGTACTCGTGGACCCGCCGGCAAAGCTCGGGGACCCCGGCGTTGGGAGAGTAGCCGATCCGTCCACCTTCCAACACCCGGCGCGCCTGCTGCCGGACCCGTGGAGGATCCGGAAACTCCGGCTCCCCCAGTCCCAGGTTCACGCAGCCCGCGGCCCGGGACATGATCTGGCGGATCATCGAGATCTCAATGCCGTCCAGGCGTTGGGCGAATCTGGGACTCATAAGGAAGCGGCGCGAAGGCGGCGGACCGCGTCGACTCTCGCCACGGGCTAACGAAGCAGGTCTTCGAGTTGGACCGACCCCTCGGTCTTCAAATCCCGGTACTTGACGATCACCGGAGCATACAGGGACAGGCCGTGTTGCCTCCCGAAGCCTTCGCGGACGGGTCGCGATCCAGGCACCACCACGGCTCCGGATGGAATCTTGAGAGGAGCACCCGGCGCGGACCGGTAGACCGTCTCTTGCACCAGATCGTAGACCGGCGTCGAGCCCGTCAGTATGACTCCCGCGGCCAGGACCGACTCCCGCCCGACGATGGTCCCCTCGTAGACGCCGGTGTTGCCACCCACCAGGGCGTCGTCCTCCACGATCACCGGCAGCGCGCCCACCGGCTCCAGCACGCCGCCGATCTGGCATCCGGCGCTCAGATGGACCCGCTTCCCGATCTGGGCGCAAGATCCGACCAGCGCATGGGAATCGACCATGGTCCCCTCGTCCACGTAGGCGCCGGCGTTGATGTACATGGGAGGCATGCAGGTCACCCCCGCCGCCACATGGCAACCGCGGCGGATCGACGACCCTCCCGGCACGATGCGCACACCCGAGTCAAGCGAGAACCGCTTCAGGGGAAACGTGTCCTTGTCGAAGTAACGAAACCCGTCGTTGATGGAGACGTCGCTGAGAACCCCCATCCGGAACCCGGCGAGTATTCCCTTCTTGACCCAGCCGTTGACTCTCCATTCTCCGTCCACCTTCTCGGCCGCCCGGACCCGTCCCGCATCCAGGTCGTCCAGAAAGGCGTCCAGGGCAACTCGATCCTGGGGAGTGAATTCTTCAGCTTCGAAAAGGCGCTCAATGGCTTGCGACATGGCACAACTCGAGGCGGTCCAGCTCCCGGTCCATCTTCTCCTTGTTCCCCGCGGCCATGGGGCAGAGGGGCAATCGGTAGGATTCGGTCAGGCGGCCCATCCGCGCCAGGGCGTATTTGACCGGGATGGGGTTGGACTCCACAAAATTGAGGTTCATGAGATTGAGATAGCGGTGGTGCAGGGCGCGCGCCTCGGCCAGTTCCCCTTCCCGGACCAGGGCCATCATTCGGGACATCTCCGCCGGGATCACGTTGCTGGCCACGGAGATGACCCCTTCCGCGCCCAGGCAGGCCATGGGAAAGGCCAGGCTGTCATCACCCGAAAAGACCAGGAACCCGTCGGGCCTTCGCCTCAGCAGGTCCATGATCTGATCCAGGTTCCCGCTGGCCTCCTTGACCCCCACGATGTCGTCCACTCCGGCCAGGCGGAGCTGGGTATCCACCGGAATGTTGGTGCCGGTCCGCCCCGGGACGTTGTAGAACACCAAGGGGACGTCCAAGTCACGGACGATTTCGGAAAAATGGCGGAAAATTCCCTCGGGGGTCGGCTTGTTGTAATAGGGAGTCACCGAGAGGATGGCGTCCGCGCCGTCTTCCTGAGCGCCATACGCCAGTTGGCGAGCATAACGGGTATCGTTGGTCCCCGCTCCGGCCACCACCGGAACCGCTCCCGACGCCGTCTCCACGCAGACCTGAATGACATATGCATACTCCTCCTCAGTCAGGGTGACGCTCTCGCCGGTGGTCCCGCAGGGCACCAGAAAGTCGATTCCCGACTCGATCTGCCACTCCACCAACTTGCGGTACGCGTCCACATCCACATCACGATGAGATGTGAAGGGGGTGACCAGGGCGGTTCCACAGCCTTTCAGTTCAATCATTTTGCTCTCCGAAAACGGCATCCTCGAAAGCATGGAAGCCCTGCTTGCCCTGGATCCACCGGCCGGCGAACAGAGCGCCCCGGGCGAAACCGTCGCGGCTGCGCGCCTGGTGCTCCAGCTTGATGGTATCCACCGCCGAGTCGAACCCGGCGACGTGGATCCCGGGGAAAAATCCCGCCCGGACGCTGACGGCGTTCACCGGACGGCCGTAACACTCGCCCAGGATCTTTTCCATGGTGATGGCGGTGCCGGACGGCGCGTCCAGCTTCTGGACGTGATGGGTCTCCACCAGGTAGGGATCGTATTCCTCGAACCTGGAGAACATCTCGCCGGCGCGGCGGGTCAGTTGAAAGAAGATCTGCACTCCGAGGCTGAAGTTGCCCGCCCAGACACAGGCGCCGCCGCCCTGGACCACCGTGTCCCGGACTTTATCGATCTGGTCATACCAGCCGGTCGTGCCCACAACGATGGGAATTCCGCTACGGACCGCATTCGCCACGTTCATGGGAACGATGTGCGGAGTCGAGAAGTCCATGAGGACATCGGTTCGGGCGATCCAATCGCCTGAGAAACCCGCCTCCAACGGATTCTCGTCGATGTCCATCCAGTAGACGACCTCGTCGCCCGCCTCCCGGGCGGCCGCCTCCACCGCCCTTCCCATCTTTCCGTAGCCGATCAACGTGATGTTCATGTCCACCCCGGACATCTTCTCTAACGGCAAAGGGCCCCGGAACCGCGAACCGTTTTTACCGTACGGGCTCGAACAACTCCGGGTCCGGCTGTCGGAAGAACTCGTCGTGGAGCAGCCGGACGGCCTCCTCCATTGTCTCCTCCGCAACCAGAAATGTCATGTTGATGCGCGACGCTCCCTGGGAGATCATCTGCACGTTGATCCCTTCCAGAGCCCCGAAGATCCGGGCCGCAATCCCGGGGGTCTCCTTCACCTCTTCTCCCACGGTGCAGATGATGGCCGTGTCGGGCGCGACCCGGACCTCGCCGAACTCCGCCAGGTCGCTGCAGATCGCCTCCAGTTCCTGAGAGGAATCGACGGTCAGGGAGACGTTGACCTCGGATGTGGCCACCACGTCCACCACCGTTTCGTGGGCCTCGAACACCTCGAAGATCCGGCGCAGGAAGCCATAGGAGAGCAGCATCTGGGTGGACAGGATGTTGACGATGGTGATGCCCCGTTTGCAGGCGATGGACTTGATGGGACTGGAAGAGGAGACGGGGGCCGCGGAAATGAAGGTTCCCGACTGGTCGATCTGCCTGGAGTTGCAGACATGCACGGGGATGTCCCGGTCGATGGCCGGCACCAGCGTGCTGGGATGGAGCACCTTGGCCCCGAAATAGGCCAGCTCGGCTGCTTCCGCGAAGGAGATGGCCCGAATCTTGTAGACGTCCGGAACGATTCGGGGGTCGGCGGTGAGGACGCCCGGAACGTCGGTCCAGATCTGGATATCTTCCGCATCCAGCGCGGCGCCGATCAGGGAGGCCGTGTAATCGGACCCTCCCCGCCCGATGGTGGTCGTGACCCCATCGACCGTGGAGCCGATGAATCCCGGCGCGACGATCACCTTGCCCTCCCGCAACCGGGGCAGAAGCTGTTGCCGGACGCAACTCCGGGTGAGTTCCTGCAAAACGGAAGCCCTGGTGAATTGGCCGTCGGTCCGGATCAGATCCCGCGAGTCCACCAGCTCGGCGGAAATTCCATTCTCCCGCAACACTTCGGAGAAAATCAGCGTGCTCAAACGTTCGCCGAAAGAGGCGACACGGTCCATGCTCCGGGGACTGGTCTCGCCCAGCAGATAGAGTCCCTGGACGATGTCGGTCATCTCCTGGAAAAGCCCGGACAGCGACCCTTCCACACTCTTCCAGCGGCGGCCCGAAAGGAGCTCGCGAGCCACCCCCAGGTGCAGGTCCCTCAGGCCGTCCCGTATCGACCAGGCCCTGTCGATATCCCCGGACGAGGCACTTCGAGCCATCTCCAGCAGTCCGTTGGTGGTCTTCCCCATGGCGGACAAGACCACGACCTCGCCCCGGGGCAGTTGGCGGCGAATGACCTGGACGGCTCGCGTCACCGCGTCCGTGTCCTGAACTGAGGTCCCACCGAATTTGAGTACGATCACGCCTTCATCTCACGCAATTTCAAGAATCCGTAATATACCCCGAATCCCTCACGGGAGAACCAACGAAGACTGCGTGGGAATCGTCAGGGAAAGAAGGGAACGAGCACTCGGAAGGCAAAAAAAAGTGTCCCAAGTGATATTCGCAAGCTGCACTGCCTCGAAAGGCGCGCTACTCCGACCCGAGTGGGGCCAGTTTCCGCGCCCCCAAGTGGAGCATCCGCCGCCGCGTTCAACCAAGCCCCCGAAGGAACCTGCCCTTGCCCCTGGCGACTTCCACTCCTCTCCAAGGGGGCCGTCCTTCTTTGATGGTCCCCCGGTAACACCGGCTGACCTCAATATCGAAGCGACCTGCCGCCCTGGAGCCGCACCCCCGATAGCAGCGTCTGAACACCCGCCTTCGCCGCCCTCGCCCGAAGACTCCGGCAGACCCGGCGGGCCTCTTCGGCGCTCACCCCTCAACCGGCCGAAACCGGCGAGGAACTCGCCCGCCCGCCACTGGCCGCCTCCCCTTTTCCAGGACCGAAATCCCGGAGCCGGATCGGCTACCCGCGACCGGCGCCGCCTCGGGGCCAACTTGCGTCTACCCCTTGGGACAAGGAAAATTCTACGCCTTTCTCAGGTCTGCGCAACAAGAAAATTCACCAGGAAATTGGGCCATTTTCTTGTGGATTTCGGCAGCATAATCCTATCCACAATTGCAACTTCACTTATGGCCCCACAGCCACAATTTATCCACACCTTGTCCACATACTCTTGAAATCACCCGAAAAACAGCTCCCTCGAAGTTTTTTCGGCAGCGTCTTTATAAAACGAATTTATACCGATTTGGCTGTTTTCAAAACCGAATTTTTCTTCGTGGACCCCTGACAAAAATTGACAATTCCACCTCCGGACACCCGAAATGGAGTCCACGAAAAATTGCGAATTCGAAATCGCCGGGCGGGGGCAGGCATCGTCAATCCGTGCGTACGGTACGTGGCCCCGTGTCCTGGAGCAAAGGCGCACCGTGGAAGGACGACCGAATCGAATCGTCTCGGGAGGACAGACGGGAGTCGACCGGGCCGCGCTGGACGTGGCCCTGGAGCTATCGCTCGGTTGCGGCGGATGGTGCCCGAAGGGCCGCCGAGCCGAGGACGGTCCTCTCGATAACCGCTATCCGCTCCGGGAGACGCCCCTCCGGCGATACGGCCAGAGAACCGATTGGAATGTTCGGGATTCGAACGGGACGCTCATCCTTTTCCGAACTCAGGTTGACGGTGGAACGGGGCTCACCTGGGAGCGGGCCCGAAGCCGGGGGCGGCCCTGCCGGCGGGTGGACCTGGACCAGGACCCCCGAACCGCACCGGTCATGAGCTGGATCCGGCGGCACCGGATCCGGATTCTGAACGTGGCGGGTCCCAGGGAGAGCTCCAGCCCTGGCGTCTACGACCGGGCCAAGGCGTTCCTGGTCACGCTCCTGGAGGAAAGATCCGATCGAAATTGACGGACCGGATCTTGCGCCGATCGTCCCGGTCCAGACCGAGAAGCTCCAAGATCCGCGACTGCTGCTCCCAGACCGGACGTTGCCAGCCCCGCGGAAAGAACGAAGAGTCGGTTCCAAACAGAATCCGGTCCGGCCCCAGGATCTCGAGGGCGCGGGCGAAGACCTGCTCCAGGGTCAATCCCGAGTATCGAATCCAGGAATTGGAGCTGGACGTGTCCAGGTGGACATTGGGACAGAGGTCTCCCAGCATGAGGGCCTCGCGGAACATGCCGGCCCCGAAATGAGGGAGGATGAACGGCAGACCTGGATAGGCCAGAGCCAACGGGTGAACGTTCAAGGGATTCGAATACCGGAGGTCGAACCGGGCCGGCAATCCCAGCTTCTTCCTGGCCCCGACCGTCAGCACGCCGCAATGAATGAACAACGCGGTGCCGGGCACGGAGGCCAGCCGCTCGACCAGGCCGATCACCCGCGGGTCCGAGAGTTCGTATCCGTGCATTCCGGGAAACAGGCAGGCGCAGCGGAGCCCCAGCTCCGTGACCGCTCGAGCCGTCCGGTCTGCGGCCGCGGGCCGCGTCGGATCCACCATGAAGAAGCCGACAAAGCGCCCGGGATGCCGGTCCAAGGCTTCCGCCACCGACTCTTCATCTTCCGGGACACTTGCGATGATCGCCGCCCGGCCGACCTGGTGGCGATCCAGCTCCGCAACCCAACGGTCAGCCAACTCCCGGTTGGAACCGGGCGGGTCCCACGCCAGGATTCGGCAGGCATCGGCCACGGGGTCGTCCCCCCGGATCCCTCTCTCTCCAGCCAGCGTCCGGACGAAGTTCCGGGAGAAGAAATGGCAATGCGCGTCATTCGGCTTCATGATTCTCCCCCTTCTCATCCATCAGCCGATCTGAACCAGCACCACCGAGACGTTGTCCAATCCACCCTTGAAGTTGGCGGCTTGCACCAGATGACGGGCCATGGCGCGGACGGATCCGGATCGGCAGACGTCTTCGATCTCATCGTCTGCGACCTGATCGCTCAGACCATCGGTGCAGAGCAGAAAAAGATCTCCGCCTCGGACGTCCACGGCAAGAACATCCGTCTCGACCGGAGGGCTCAGCCCCAGCGCCTGTTCCACGATGTGCTTGTGCGGGTGCCGGCGAGCCTGCTCCTTGGAGAGAAGACCCTTCTGATAGAGCCGGAAAACCGGTGAGTGATCGATCGTCAATTGGTCCAATTTCTGATTCCGGTACCGATAGACACGACTATCGCCCACGTGTCCGATCCAGGCCTCTACCGGCGCCGGTCCGGATAGCAGGAGCGCGCTGAGAGTCGTGCCCATTCCCTGGCGCTCCGGATGGGCCACCTGATCCCGGTAAACCGCCTCGTCCGCCTGGCGGATGGCCTCGCGCAAGGCCGACGCCGGTGACACGACACCTTCCGCCAGGACGCGCCGGAAAACCGTAGCCGCCAGTGCGCTGGCCACTTCTCCGGCGGCATGCCCACCCATCCCGTCGCACACTCCGAACAGATGATTTTCCGGCGACTCGATCAGCGTGTCTTCGTTCACGGGACGCACCCAGCCCACGTGGGTCGCCGCATGGTGCCGGTAGCCGGGAGTCTTCATCTCGGGAACTTTCACGGCAGCGAATTCAGACCGTTGGGGCCGTCCAGCAACCGAAGATGGCATTGGACCAGCCCATAGACGATCAACACCAGCAGAATCCAGGCGCCCACCTTCTTCCAGGGCGGGTGGGTGAGTTGAACCCCGCAGTAGGGACACCACGTGCTGCGCCGGCTGAGCGTGTAGCGGCAACTCGGACAGACCTCCAGGGAATGGCGTTCGGACTTGCGGTCAGATGTCACGACAAATCCTATCCGATGCAAACCCGGGCCCACGCTCCCGCCGGCAGCCGTCCGGGGGTTGTACCGGTACTCGCGGGACTGTCACCGCGAACTGTCAAGGTTCACCCTGCAGGAGCTTCAGGAATTCCTCTTCGGTCAAGACCGGCACCTCCAATTCACGGGCGCGCCGGAGCTTCGACCCCGCATTGGATCCGGCCACCAGGTAGCCGGTTTTCTTGGAAACCGAACTGGTGACTTTACCACCGTTGGCCTTGATCAATTCGGAGATCTCTCTCCGGCTGTGGGACGGCAAGGTCCCGGTCACCACCAGCGTCTTCCCTTTCAAGGCCGTCGGCGCGGCCCTGTCGCCGTCGGCCATCTTCAACTGCAGGCTGGCCGCCCCCAGCCTCTCCACCTGCTCGCGATTCTCATCGACCTGGAAGTAGTCCGCCACACTGCGAGCGATCTCGGGTCCGATGCCGGGAATCTCCATGATCCGCTCCGGGGACGCCTGCATCAAGCGCTCCACATCCCGAAGCTCCCCGGCCAGGAGTGCGGCGGCGGTTTCTCCTACGTGACGAATCCCCAATCCGAAGAGCACCCGGGGGAAAGGCTGCCGGCGGCTGCCCTCGATCCCGGCCAACAGGTTTTCGATGGACTTTTCCTTGAACCCCTCAAGCCCGCTCAGTTGTTCGGCCGTCAGAGAATAGAGATCGGCCGGACCGGCCACCAGTTCCAGTTCCAGCAGCTTGCGGAGGGTCTTCGGACCCAGGCCCCGGATATCCAGCGCCGCCCGGCTGACGAAGTGCTTGAGCGACTCGAACCGCTGGGCGGGGCAGTTTCCGTTGCGGCAGTAGGCCAGGGCCTCGTCCGGATCCTGGACGATGGGAGAGCCGCATTCCGGACATTCGCCGGGATAGGCATAGGGCTCCCCCCGGCCCTCCTCATCCTTGTCCACCGGCCCCACCACCTGGGGAATGACATCTCCCGCCCGCTTGATCAGAACCCGGTCGCCGGGGCGGATGTCCTTCTTCCGGATGTCCTCCTGGTTGTGCAGCGTGGCGGTCCGGATGGTGACTCCGCCCAATTCCACCGGCTCCAGAATCGCGTAGGGATTGAGAGCCCCGGTCCGGCCCACGTTGAGCCTGATCTCGACGAGGCGCGTGGCCGCGACCTGGGAGGCGAACTTGTAGGCGATGGCCCATCTCGGCTCGCGGCTGACGGCGCCCAGACGATCCTGAAGGTCGAGGCGGTCGACCTTGACCACGACGCCGTCGACCTCATAGTCGATGCTGTCGCGCTGCTCTTCCCACGACTGGCAGTATTCGATGACCGACGAAAGGCCGGCATGGGACCGGTGATGAGGATTGACGGGAAACCCCCACCCAATCAACTGTTGGAGAACCTCCCCCTGTGAGGCGAACCCCAGTCCTTCCGTATGGCCCAGGGAGTAGGCGAAAAACGCCAGGGGCCGGGTCGCGGTCACGGCCGGATCGAGCTGGCGCAGGGCCCCGGCCGCCGCGTTTCGAGGGTTGGCGAAGGGGGCCTCTCCTTCCTCCGATCGCTGCCGGTTGACCCGCTCGAACCCCGAAAGCGGAAAATAGATTTCTCCGCGGATCTCGGCAGTGGACGGGTGGGGTTCCTCACGGAGTCGAAGGGGCAGGGATCGGATGGTCCGGAGGTTCGACGTCACGTCCTCTCCCTCCAGACCGTTTCCCCGGGTGGCTCCGTGATGCAGCCGGCCGTTCTGGTAGGTCAATGAGACCGCCACTCCGTCGATCTTGAGCTCGGTCACCAGCCCGATCTCATCCATTTCCAATTGTTTCGTTACCCGGCGGTAGAAGGCTTGCAGTTCGTCTTCGTCGAAGGCGTTGGCCAGACTCAGCATGGGCTCGCGATGAGCCACCTTTCGGAATCGCTCCTGCGGCTCGGCGCCCACTCTTTGGGTGGGGGAATCGGGCGAGACCAGGTCGGGGTGCTCCTTCTCCAGCTCGACCAATTCCCGGTAGAGAAGGTCGAACTCCCGGTCGGAGACGATGGGAGCGTCCAGTACGTGGTACCGATAATTGTGATCCTCGATCTCTTGGCGCAACTGGGCGACGCGCTCGGCGGGGTTCACGAAATTGGACTCCTGGACCAGCGAAATATAGCAGTCCGCACCTATCGCCGCCACGACGACAGCGAGGTTGCGATCCTGGACATAGACGCCGTCGTTTTGACCACCTTTCACACGAACACCGTCGAGAAAGTTCGGTCTCGACGGTGGTCCCGAGAGCTGCCTGGAGACGTACCGGTTCAGTTGTCCACCGGTATCAGCCTGACCGCCAGCCGCGTGCCGGTTGCTTCGGCGTAGCGGCGCAAGGTAGCGAAGGATGGGGAAACGCCACCGCCTTCCAACCTTGCGATGGCGGACTGAGTCGTGCCCAGACGGCCCGCCAGTTCCTCCTGCGTCAGCTTTGCTGCCGTTCGGGCGCGAATCAGCGCCTCGATCACAGCGAACTCATTATCGACCCGCGCATATTCCTCCCGGAATTCACGGTCCTTCATGAGGCGCTTCTTCAACTTCTTCAGTGTCGTCATGGTGTCACCTGCTGCACATCTGCGATCGCGCGGGAAAACCTCTCATGGCGGCGCCGTTTCCTGTATTTAGGCTATCTGCTATGATGCGAGCGAGTCGATGGCCCAGCCGATTGTATGCAAGATCGCCTTTACCGTGACGTTTCCCGTCCGGTACGAACGGCGGGGTCACGTCTCCGCCCGCCAGATGCATTCTCTTGCCACCCATCAGCTCTCCAACCTGGAAATCATCCAGACCATCGACCACCTCTTCGAGTGTCCCACCTGCCTGGACGCGTACCGGTTCATCCGCACGGCGGTTCTACAGGACTGCAAATAGACCATTGCCGGCGTACCGGAGCGTTGGTTTCCTAACCGCCGATTCCTGAGTTGCAAGGGAACAGCAGAAGAGCCGGGCGATTGGAAATCGCCCTTCCATCGGGAGCGGAACCAGGGTTGGCGTGTCCTGTCGGGACTTGTAAGGAGGGGAGATTATCCCTGATCCCGCTCCCTGCAATGTTTGATGCCGCTGCACCGAAAAAGGTTTTAAGAAATTTTCCCGGGCCGGGCGCGGACCCCCTCTGACCACGCGAAAGATCATGTAGGATGAGCCCCGCAATGCGCGTCGAAAAGGAGTTTTCGTCCCGTCGGACCTGGGCCCGGTCCGTCGTCCTGATCTCGCTCATTGGGCCGCTGGCGGGGCCGGGTTGCGCCAAGGTGGGAGATCCGCTCCCCCCGCTCTCCCAACCGCCTCCCACCATTCGAACCCTGACGCTGGTCCAGGTGGACGATCGCGTTCAACTGCACTTTCCCCTGGCGTCCAGTGAGACGGACCAGATCCGAATCCATCGCTCGTGTCCCGGCGAAAACACAACCCTGGAGCCGGTCCTGACCCTTTACAGGCGTCAGCTTCGGAGACGGGATGACGGCTCCGGGTACCGGATGGAGCTGGAACTGCCCGGGGACGCAACCTCGTGCGGCTATTTCCTTCGCTTCGCGGACCTGGACGGCCTCGTTTCTCCCCCGTCCAATCTGGTGCGAACGGCCTCCGTCAAAGCGGCAGCGGCGCCCCGGAATCTCCGCTGCGAAGTCAACTCGAACCACCTGCGGCTGGAGTGGGACCGGCCCGAGTCCAATCATGACGGGAGCCGTCCCGCCAACGTCGTCGGATACCTGGTCAATTCCCGGTATCGCGTTGCCACCGAAGTGTTTCGGGACCCGGAATTCCGCTTCGGCCATCCCAAGCGCTACAGCGTCCAGGCCGTCAGCCACGATGCCGATCCTTTGATTCTGAGCCGGGCCAGTGATACTTTGACCATCGTCCCCGCGGACTCGTTCGCCCCGGGGACTCCCCAGAATGTCACGGCGGTCTACTGGGAAAGTGAGGTTCGAGTCTACTGGGACCCGAACCGCGAGGCGGACCTGGCAGGCTACTTCGTGTACAGGGAATTGGAAGGCGGAACGGTCCGCAAGATTTCGCCTCTGTTGCAAGATCGAATGTTCACGGACACCACGGTCAGGAAAGGCGAGACCTATCGGTACCGGGTCTCCGCCGTGGACAAGTCAGACAACGAAAGCCCGCCCTCGCCGGAGGCCAGCATCGCCGTCCGAAACTGAGGGGAAGGAGGTCTCATGAAATTTTTCCTCGACACCGCCAACCTGGAAGAGATCCGCAGGGGAGTCGAACTCGGCCTGGTCGACGGGGTCACCACGAATCCCAGCCTGATCGCCAAGGAAGGGCGGGATCTTGAGGAGTTGGCCCTGGAGATCTGCGAACTCGTGGACGGACCCGTCAATCTGGAAGTCGTCTCCACCGACGCCAGAGGCATGATCGAAGAGGCGCGTCATCTCTCCAGCCTCCACAAGAACGTCTACGTCAAGCTGCCCATGATCCGCGAAGGTCTCAAGGCGCTCAACGTCGTCTCCCAGGAAGGCATTTCGGTCAACGTCACGCTGATCTTCAGTCCAGGCCAGGCGCTGCTGGCGGCCAAGAACGGAGCGGCCATCGTGAGCCCGTTCATCGGCAGGCTCGACGATATCTCCCAGGAAGGAATGGGGCTCATCTCCGAAATCCTGCTCATGTACGAGAACTACGACTTCGACACGGAGGTCCTGGTGGCCTCGGTTCGAAACCCGGTCCACGTGGTGGAGGCGGCCAAGATGGGCGCCGAAATCGCCACGCTGCCGGCCAAGGTGCTGGAGCAACTGATGAAGCACCCCCTGACGGACATTGGCCTGGAAAAGTTCCTGGCCGACTGGAACCGGCGAAAGGTCCTGGCCTGAAACGCCGCGGCAGGGGAGAGGCCTCCGGTACCGGCTTCCGCCATGGACACCCGGGAACAGTTTGAAGAGCTGAGACGCCGAAACCGGGAGGCCGAAAAGGGTCACGACGCGGCTCGAATCCAACGCCAGCACGATGCGGGAAAGCTGACCGCCCGGGAACGGCTCGCCCTCCTGCTGGACGAGGGCTCGTTCCAGGAGCTGGACAAGTTCGTCGTCCATCGCTGCACCGATTTCTCCATGGACCAGCGCCGGATCCCCGGCGACGGCGTGATCACCGGGCATGGGCGGATCGACGGCCGCCTCGTCTACGTCTTTTCTCAGGATTTCACCGTCTTCGGCGGCAGCCTGTCCGAGACCTACGCGGCCAAGATCTGCAAGATCATGGATCTGGCCATGAAGATGGGGGCGCCGGTCATCGGCCTGAACGACAGCGGCGGCGCCCGGATCCAGGAGGGCGTCGTCAGTCTGGCGGGTTACGCCGAGATCTTCCTCCGCAACACGTTGGCCAGCGGCGTCGTTCCGCAGATTTCCGCCATCCTGGGTCCCTGTGCGGGCGGCGCCGTCTATTCTCCCGCCATCACCGACTTCATCTTCATGGTGAACAAGACCAGCTACATGTTCATCACCGGGCCCGACGTGATCCGCGCGGTGACTCACGAAGAGGTGTCCAAATCGGAGTTGGGGGGAGCGACGGCCCACAACAACGTGAGCGGCGTGGCCCACTTCGCCAGTCCCACGGAGGAGGAGTGCCTGGCCCAGGTACGGGAGTTGATCTCCTTCCTCCCCTCCAACAACGTCGACGACCCTCCTCATGTCCGGACGTCGGACCCGGCCGACCGGACCTCGGAGGAGCTGAATCACCTGATCCCGGCCGAACCGAACCAGGCCTACGACATCAAGGACCTCATTCAGACCGTGGTGGACGACCGCTACTTCTTCGAAGTCCACGCCGGCTTCGCCCCCAACATCGTCGTGGGTTTCGCTCGCTTCGACGGGCGTCCCGTCGGCGTCGTGGCCAATCAGCCCGCCGTTCTGGCCGGAACCCTGGACATCGATTCGTCGGTCAAGGGAGCCCGGTTCGTCCGTTTCTGCGATGCCTTCAACCTGCCGCTGGTGGTTTTCGAGGACGTGCCGGGGTTTCTGCCGGGCGTGGACCAGGAGCATGGGGGGATCATCCGCCACGGCGCCAAGCTGCTGTACGCGTTCGCGGAAGCCACCGTGCCCAAGATCACCGTCATCACCCGGAAAGCTTACGGCGGCGCCTACTGCGTCATGGCGTCCAAGCAGATCCGGGCCGACCTGAACTTCGCCTATCCCACCGCCGAGATCGCCGTCATGGGTCCGGAAGGGGCTGTCGAGATCCTGTTCCGGCGGGAGCTCCGGGACGAATCGCAGCCGCAAGACTTCAAGGCTCGAAAAACCAGCGAATTTCGAAACAAGTTCGCCAATCCCTACGTGGCCGCCGAGCGGGGCTACGTGGACGAGATCATCGAGCCCAGCCAGACCCGTCCCAAGCTGATCCGGGCCCTGGAGATGAGCGCCAACAAGCGCGACACCAATCCGCCCAGGAAGCACGGCAACATCCCTCTCTGACTTGCCAGCCATGTTCAAGAAGGTGCTGATCGCCAACCGGGGTGAGATCGCGGTGCGAATCCTGCGAACCTGCCGGGACCTGGGGCTTCCGGCGGCCGTCGTCTACTCGGAGGCGGATCTCGACTCGCTCCATGTCCGATTGGCGGACGAGGCCCACTTCATCGGAGGGGCCCGGGCCGACCAAAGCTACCTTTCGGTGGAAAAGGTGCTGGCCGCGGCCAAGGCGGCCGGGGCCGACGCCATCCATCCCGGCTACGGGTTCCTCTCGGAAAACGCGCGCTTCGCAAGCGCGTGCGAGGACGCCGGCCTGGTCTTCATCGGACCCTCGGTATCGTCCCTGCGCCTCATGGGAGACAAGATCGCCAGCCGCCGGATCGCGGAGGAGGTCGAGGTCCCGGTGATTCCCGGAACGCCGGACCCGGTTCGATCTCCGGAAGAGGCGGTCCGGGCGGCCCGCCGGATCGGTTTTCCCATCATGGTCAAGGCCAGCGGAGGTGGCGGCGGCAAGGGACTCCGGGTGGTTTTACGCGAGGAGGACCTGGAGGCGGCCCTGAGCATCGCCGGCAGCGAGGCTCATGCGTCATTCCAGGATTCCCGGGTGTTCCTGGAGAAGTACCTCCAGCAGCCGCGTCACGTGGAGGTGCAGGTCCTGGGGGACCGGAACGGAGACCTGATCCATCTGGGAGAGAGAGAGTGCTCAACCCAGCGCCGGCACCAGAAGCTGGTCGAGGAGGCCCCTTCGCCGGTGGTAACGCCCGATTTGAGGGCCGAGCTGGGGAGGGCCGCCGTGGCCGTCGCCCGCGCCTCCGGATACTACAACGCCGGGACCGTGGAATTCCTGGTGGAAAAGGATCGTGAGTATGGCTGGCGCTTCTACTTTCTGGAGATGAACACGCGCCTGCAGGTCGAACATCCGGTGACCGAATTGGTGACCGGCATCGATCTGGTCCGGGAACAACTGCGAATCGCGGCCGGAGAACCGTTGGGATGGAAGCAGGAGGACGTTCGAATGCGAGGACACGCACTCGAATGCCGCATCTACGCCGAGGATCCCGACAACGACTTCCTTCCGGCGCCCGGCCGGATCCGAGACCTGCTGGAACCGGGCGGTCCCGGAGTCCGATTGGATTCCGGCGTCTACGCGGGGGTTGAGGTTCCCGTCCACTACGACCCTCTGATCAGCAAGCTGGTCACCTACGGCCCGGACCGCCGGGAAGCTCTGCGCCGAATGAAGCGGGCCCTGGACGAATACCGGATCGCCGGCGTGACCACCACCATCCCCTTCTTCAGATCCCTGATGGAGAACCCCGGCTTCGTTGCGGGAGAACTGAATACGGGGCTGGTGGACGAGTTGATGGCCCTCCCCGGCCACCAGGAACAAGCCCAAGACCCTGCCGTGCCTCTGGCGGCCGCCGCCATTCACCGAATGCTGGAAGAGGGGGAGAAGAAGGCTCCCACAGCCGTTCCGGGCAGCGCCTGGAAGACTCGGGGACCCTTTTCCGGCCTGCAAGGGGGTTGGTCTCGGACGTGAAGCTGGATCTTCAATATCAGGAACAATCGTTCCAGGCCGAAATCGACCGGGCCGGGACCGGAGGGGTCCCTGAATTCAGGATCCGGCTTCGGGGACCCGGTGAATACTCCCGAACATTGACGGCTCGGCTCCTGGGCCGAACCGCGGCAGGTTGGCTCCTTGAATTGGACGGACGGATTCAGGAAGTCTCCTCGTGGCGGGATGGAGGAGAGATCCTCATCTCCTGGCTGGGCCGGACCGCCCGGGTCGAGGCCCTGGATCCGAGGGACCGGCTTCGGCGCCGCGGCTCCACCACCGGCCAGGCGGGCGATTCGACGCTGAGGGCCAAGATGCCGGGCAAGGTGATCCGGATCCTGCGCCAGCCGAAGGACCGGGTCGAGGCCGGCGAGGGGCTGGTGGTGATCGAGGCCATGAAGATGCAGAACCAGATCGGCGCTCCGGGCGCCGGGACGATTCAGGCTTGCCACGTCCGCGAAGGCACGAGCGTCACCACGGGTGATCTCCTCTTCGAACTGAAGCTGGACGATCCCAGTTGACCGACCCCTCCTCGATCGCCGACAGGATCTCGCCCACCAGGTAGAAGGATCCGGCCACCACCGTCGTCGCTCCCGCCTCCAGAACCCGCCTCAGCGCAAGTACGGGATCCGGGACTGCGCGGCCGCGGGGACAGACCTCCTTCAGCCGCTGAGGAGCTGCCGCCCTCGCCGACTGGAACGATGTGAAGACAATCCGTTCGAACAACGGAGCCAGGAGCCCGAGCACGACCTCGATGTCCTTGTCCCGCATGATCCCGAAGACCAGTGATCGGGGCGGCCTGGTGTGGGCTTGGAGAAACGCCGCCAGGTTGGCGACGGCGTCCCGGTTGTGTCCCCCGTCCAGGTAAACCGCCGGACGGCCCTCGATCTTCTGCAGCACTCCCAGGGAACGCGCTTTTTCGACGCCCTCCCGAACGCCGGTCCCGTTGCGAGCGAATCCCAGCCGTTCCAGGATTTCCGATGCCTGGATCGCCACGCCCGCATTCTCGATCTGATGCTTGCCGTGCATTCCCAAACGGTAGTTCGTCCCCCGGAAGGAGAAGGAATACCGGCCCCGCCGTTCCTCCAGGGGACGCAGTGCGGGCAGATCGAGATCGTGAACCACGGCACCCACGTGGGCCGCCCGCTCACCCAAGACCCGTCTCACTTCCTTCCTTTGGGGAGAAAGGAGGACAGGCGTCGCGGGCCGGAGCACTCCCGCCTTCTCGAGGGCAATTTCCTCCACCGTGTTCCCCAACTGCGCCTGGTGATCCAGTCCGACGGGAGTGATGACGGAAAGCCGGGGGTCCACCGCGTTGGTGCTGTCCAGCCGGCCGCCCATGCCCACTTCCAGGATCGCCAGTTCCACCCGGCGGCGGGCGAAGTACCGGAATGCCGTCGCGGTCACCGTCTCGAAATAGGTGGGGTGGAACCGCAGCTCCGCTCGCCGGATGGTCTCCGCCACCCGGCTGAAGCAGGCGGCGAATTCCTGCCGGGAGATCGGTTTCCCGTCCACCACGATCCGCTCCTCCAGCCGCATGACATGGGGCGAAGTGATGACGGCGGTCTTCAAGCCGCAAGAGGACATGATGGACCCCAGAAGCCGGGTGACGGACCCCTTGCCGTTGGTCCCGGCGACCACGACCGAAGGAAATCTGCGATGAGGGTGATCCAACTGTCCCAGCAGGCCTCGAAAGGGCTCCAGGCCGAGACGCATGGTGAGCACCTCGTCCCCCAGCCTCCGGAGATAGGCGAGGCACTCGCTGTAATCCATCTTGTCGACGTCAGTGAGCGGAACGTGCGTCCGGCGGGCGGTCGTCACCGGCTCGGGGCATCGTTCATGAAGACGAGCCAGTCTCCGATGAACGCTCTCAGGTCCTTCCTTCGGACCACCGCATCCAGCATGCCATGCTCCAGGAGGAATTCGCTCCTTTGGAAACCCTCGGGCAGCCGCTGCCGGATGGTCTGCTCGATGACCCTGGGGCCGGCGAATCCAATGAGAGCCTTGGGCTCAGCCAGATTCAGGTCTCCCAGCATGGCGAAACTCGCGGTGACGCCCCCGGTCGTGGGATCCGTCAGGAGCGAGATGTAGGGAAGGCCCTCCCGGTCCAAGAGGGAGAGGGCGGAACTGATCTTGGCCATCTGCATCAGCGAGAGCACCCCTTCCATCATGCGTGCGCCGCCGCTGGCGGAAACGATGATCAGTGGGATTTTCCGCTCCAGGGAGCGCTCCACCGCCAAGGTGATCTTCTCACCGACGACCGATCCCATGGATCCGCCGATGAAGCTGTATTCCATGGCGGCGCACACGACCCGATGGCCATGCAGGGAGCCCTCCGCGCAGATGACCGCCTCGTTGAGGCCGGTCGAGCGGCGGGACGCCTCGATCCGGTCGCGGTAGTTCTTCCTGTCCTCGAATTCGAGCGGGTCGGAGGAACGAATCCCGGCAGCGAATTCTTCATATTCGGCATCGTCCAGGAGCAGTTCCAGGCGCTTCCGGGCGCCGATCTTGAAATGGTGGCTGCAGCGGGGGCAGACCAGGAAGTTCTCCGCCAACTCTTTTTTCCAGATGATGCTGCCGCAATCGGGACACTTGGTGAAGACCCCCTCGGTGCGAACGCGGCGGTCTTCTTCCGGCAGCGCCCGAAAAGGCCGCTTTTCCCGCTTGAACCAGGCCATGGCGCCATCATAGCGGAGCGGCGGCATTCCTGTCGCCGGGAGCGGCGGCATCCTGCCGCCGAAGGAGCGGCGGCTTTCTTGCCGCCGCCAAGGGGATTACAGGGGACGGCAGCCCCCCTCTACACTTCCCCCCTCCCACGAAGAAGCCTGCGGGGTGCTAAGGTAGTCGCGCCAGCGGGAACCTCCCCGGATTCGGATGAAGCAACTCGACATGATGGCTCAGTTCGCAGAGTCGGAAGATCGCCGGATCCTGTCCGTTTCGCAGATCGTCTACAAGATCAAGTCCCGATTGGAGACCGGGTTTCGGGACGTCTGGGTCCAGGGTGAGGTCTCCAACCTGCGAATTCCCCCGTCCGGCCACCTCTACTTCACCCTCAAGGACCCGGATGCGCAAATCCCCGCCGTCTGTTTCCGGATGCGGCGCCGCTACCTGAAGTTTCGACCCGAGGACGGCATGGAGCTTCTGGCCCGGGGCTCGATCTCGGTCTATGCCCCCAGGGGGCAGGTCCAACTGATGGTAAGTCACCTGGAGCCTTTGGGCCGCGGCGCGCTCCAGGTCGCCTTCGAGCAACTCAAGGAACGGCTCGCCAAGGAGGGTCTGTTCGACCCCGCCCGCAAGCTGAAGCTTCCGTTGTTTCCCGCCAAGGTCGGGGTGGTGACTTCCCCCAGCGGCGCGGCGGTACGGGACATCCTCCGGGTCCTGCAGGAGCGGAACGACCGGGTCGGCGTCCTGATCTACCCGGCCACGGTCCAGGGACCCACGGCTCCCCCGCAAATCGCCGAAGGCATCCGGGAGCTGGCCCGGCGGGGAGACGTGGACGCCATCATCATCGCGCGCGGCGGCGGCTCGGTGGAAGACCTCTGGGCGTTCAACGACGAGGCTCTGGCCAGAACCATTTTCGAATCTCGTGTCCCGGTGATCTCGGCTGTCGGTCACGAGACCGACTTCACCATCGCCGACTTCGTCGCCGACGTGAGAGCGGCGACCCCGTCGGCCGCGGCCGAAACCGTCTCCGCGGCCCGGGAGGAACTCGCTCAAAGAACGGGACATCTGGAAAAGCGGGCCGTGCAGGCCATGTCGCTGATTCTCCACAAGAAACAGGAACGGCTGCGCATTCTCACCGCCAGCCGCGGGTTCGTGGACGCGGAGACTCGTCTCAAGTTTTTCCTGCAACGCCTGGACGAGCTCCAGGGGAGATTCCGGAAGGCGCTCCCCGCGTTCCTGGCGCCCATCGGTGTCCGGGTGGAGCAATCGAGCACCGCCCTCGAACATCGGATGGACCTGTACCTGAAGGAGTTGAAGCAGGGTCTGGGAGAAACCGCGGGACGCCTTCACGCCTACTCGCCGTTGGCGGTCCTGGAACGGGGCTACGCTATAATCACGACCGGCACCGGACAGGTGGTCCGGGACGCCGCTCAGGTTCTGCACGGCGAACTGGTCAGGGTCCGGACCGGACGCGGCAGCTTCATGGCCAGACGCGAGGACGAAGGTGAAATATAGGGAATTTGAAGGGGCGTTGTCCCGCTTGGAGAAGATCGTCGGAGACTTGGAGAAGGGAGACCTCTCTTTGGAAGAGGCTCTGAAGCTCTTTGAGGAGGGGGTCCGGGTATCCCGTTACTGCGCGCGTGTCTTGAAGGAGGCGGAGCGCAAAGTGGAAATCCTGACCAGGAACGAGGAGGGGGAGCTGGAATCGGGTCCCTTCCAACTCTCCGGGCAGGAAGAGGAGTGATGAAACCCCCGGCGGCGGCCCATGCGGACTCGGCGGAGGTGAGGAGTTATCTCCGTCTCCAGCAGCGGCGGGTCGACGCCAGGTTGGAGAGCGTGATGCCGCCTGCGGACACCTATCCCGGGATCGTCCACGAGGCCATGCGCTACAGCCTCTTCGCCGGGGGCAAACGGGTTCGACCCGCGCTCGCCCTGGCGACGGCGGAAGCCCTGGACGGGGACGAAGAGACCTCGTTGCAACTGGCCTGCGCCCTGGAGCTGATCCACACCTACTCCCTGATTCACGACGACCTTCCCGCCATGGACGACGACGACTACCGGCGGGGGTTGCCGACGTCCCACAGGAAATTCGGGGAGGGCATCGCAATTCTGGCCGGGAACGGCCTGATGACCCTGGCCTTCCAGCTCCTGGCGGAGATGCCGGGAAAAGCGGTTCCGGATTCCGTAAAGCTCCAGGTCATCACTCACCTGTGCCGCGCCATCGGCACCTCCAACGGCCTCATCGGCGGCCAGGTCATGGATTTGCTCTCACAGGGCAAGGCCTATACCGAAAAGGAGGTCCGGTACATTCACTCCTGCAAGACGGGAGCCCTGATCGAGGCCTCCGTCTCGACCGCCGCCCTCCTCTGCATGGCCCCCGGAAGCGCCCGTCAAAGGTTGAGCGCCTACGCCCGGCAGGTCGGCCTCTGTTTCCAGATCGTGGACGATCTCCTGGACGTGGAAGGCTCCCAAAGCGAATTGGGCAAGGGTTCGCAGAAGGATGCCCTGTTGGAGAAGGCCACCTATCCCGCCCTGCTGGGGGTCCGCAGGAGCCATGAGATTGCGGACCGGCTGGTGCGGCACGCGACGCGCGAAGTCTCCTTCCTGGGCTCCAGGGCCCGGATGCTCATGGGAATCGCGGCCTTCATCTCCAGCCGGCGCTATTGACGGCGAAACGGGACAGCTCCACGTTTCCAGCCGGACCTCCAAACGCATGACGAAAAAGATCCGCCTCGACGAACTGCTCGTGTCCGAAAGGATGGCGGCCGATGTCAGAACCGCCGGCGCCCTGGTCCTGAGCGGCCGGGTTTTCCTGGGTGGGCAACGCCTGGACAAACCGGGAACGCTCGTGGCGGCAGGAGAACGGATACGGCTACGAAATGAACCGCCCCGTTACGTGTCCCGGGGCGGTTTCAAGTTGGAGGCCGCTCTGGCCGCGCTCCGGATCCAGGTTCGAAACCGGGTCTGCCTGGACCTGGGAGCGTCAACCGGGGGTTTTACCGACTGCCTGCTCCAGCACGGAGCCCGGGAGGTGTTCGCCCTGGACGTGGGCAAGGGTCAACTCGACTGGAAATTGAGGCAGGACCCCCGGGTGTTGGTCCTGGAAGGAATCAATGCTCGACTCCTGTCCCCCGGCCACCTGCCCCGGCCGCCGGAACTGGCCACCGCAGACCTGTCCTTCATCTCACTCCGCCTCATTCTCCCCCGCTTGGAACTGTTCCCCGAACTGGAGCTCCTGCTACTGGTCAAACCCCAGTTCGAAGCCTTCCAGGGCGAAGTCGAGGCGGGAGGGGTGATCCGGAATCCGGAGAAACGGCGGGAGATCCTGAACCGCTTCAAAGAGTTCGTCTCTTCCTCCGAATTCCAACTGCAGGCGGAGTTTCACTCGCCGGTCCACGGGCGGAAGGGGAATCGGGAGACCTTCTTCCATCTCAGCCGGCGCCCGGATTGAATTCGGCGACGATCCGCAGGAGGCCGTCCAGATACCGGCTCAGCCGGGTCACGTTGGCCTCGAATTCCCTGCGGAATCCCAGGATTCCCGTCTCCGCCGTGTCGGAAACGACTTTGGGAGCCACGGCGGGCACTCCATGGCTCCGGGCCACCTCCAGCACGGCGGCACTCTCCATGTCGCAGATGGAAGCCCCCCGGCTCCGGTGCAACCGCTCACGATCCTGCTTCTTGATGACCGGAATTCGGACCGTGACGCCGGTACCGGAGATTCGCACCCCGTGCTTCCTGAGGAAGGCCACCAATGCCGGATCCGATTCGAAGCATTCTCCAGTCTGCAGACACCAGCGCCTCGGGAAAACGACGTCGCCCATCTTCAACCGGGGATCCAGTTGCCCGGCGGTGCCGGTAAAGACCAGGATCGAGGGGCTCCGAGTGCGGAGATAGGACTCAAGAGCAGTTCGCGTTCTGTTCATTCCCAGGCCGGTCACCAAGTGAGTGCACCTGGTCTCCAGCCGCTCCCGGAGGATCTTCGACTCCTTCTTCATGGCACAGGCAACGACGCAAACTCTCATGTCCTTATCGTTCCCTCCATCGGCCCGGTCATCCGGGGAATCGCGGCGGCGTTCCTAATATAATCGCAACGCCAGGATCGCAGACGTCCGGAGATCATGCCATGACCGAATCTGAGTTGATCCGTTGGATTCGGAATCAGAAACAGGAGCAGCCTCCCTTTGTCCTCAAAGGGGTGGGAGACGACTGCGCCGTTTTCGATCCCGGGCTGCAGTCCCGGCTGGTGGTGAGCACCGACGTCCTGGTGGAAGGCGTCCACTTCCGGCGGCGATGGATGCATCCCTACTTCCTGGGCCGGAAGTCACTGCTGGTCAATCTGAGCGATCTGGCCGCCATGGGCGCCATGCCGTCCGCCTGTCTCCTCACCCTGACGCTTCCTCCCGACCTGACCGGCGGCTTCTTTCGCTCGTATATGGAGGGATTTCTAGAGGAGGCGCGGCGATGGAAGGCGCCCCTCGTGGGAGGAGACCTTTCCCGGGGATCCTGCGTCCACGCCGGCGTCACCATCTGGGGCCACCTGGAAACGGGAGATCCCGTGTACCGTTCCACGGCCAACGAGGGCGACGCCGTCGTTCTGGTGGGGGACGTGGGCCTCTCCGCGGCCGGATTGAATCTCCTGAAGCGCGAGGATCCCACCGAACTGGCAGCCATACGGACGGAGGAGGACCTGGCCGCCTGGGCGGGCGATTCCTTCCGGTGGCGCTGTCTGAAAGCCCATTTTCTTCCCACCCCGCAGATCCAGGCAGGAGACTGGCTTCGCCGCCACGGTTTTGCCAGCGCCATGATCGACGTGAGCGACGGATTGCGCATCGACCTCCAACGCCTGTCCGGGGACAGCGGCCTGTGCTTCGAGGCTGGTTCCCGGATCCCGCTTGAACCCGGGTTGACCGCCCACATCTCCAAGGAGGCCGCTCTGACCGGAGGGGAGGACTATGCTCTCCTGGCCGCGATTTCCGGCGAGCGGTTGGAACGCCTGCGAACCGTGTATCCGCCGCACCTTCCCGGGTGGCGGCGAATCGGAACCCTGCGCCAACCGGACGCGGACGGAGGCGCCGAGGAGGATTCGTCCAATGGCTTCGACCACTTCGCCTAGCAGTCCGTGGTGAAAGTCCCGCGAGCACCGAGACCGTTCCTGCGCCCGCCGGACAAGGCGCGATTCGGGTGCATACCGGGAGTATGTGCCCTAATCGCAACGCAGTCCGCCGGGATGCAGGGACGGTCGAATGCCGTGACGACTTTT
>JAPPLF010000068.1:45126-132308 GCA_028874215.1 Acidobacteriota bacterium | reverse complement strand
GCCCACACCAACAGCAGCGGCCCCATCGTGACAAAGCCGTAGTCGCCGGCCAGGATCTCCGCAAGCGGCTGCGGCCAGCTCGCCAACAACCCGGCCAGCAGTTCAGTCGGGACGCGAACCCAGGGGTCGATTCGGTCCGCGAGACGACTGGCGGCATCCACCGCGACCCAGGCGGGAGTCAACAACAGCAGCAGCGCCCAGAATGGCCCGAGGGCGGAGCGATCCAGGAAAAGAGGGCGCGGACGGACGATCAGATCGCGGAAGCTCAAACCGGCTTCGGCGGGGATCGTGCCGGGCGCTTCCAGCGCCTGTATCAGCCCTTGACGGTCGTTGGGGTCCAGTCGTCGAGCGTCCACAAAGACCACCGGCAAACCCGTCCGGCGCGCCAACTCTCCCAGCCGCGCCTCCACTTCCAGCCGGGCGAGTCGGTCCCGATGGGTCACGACCAGTGCGCCGAGTCGACCCGCTACCAGCGGCAGCAGGTCGGCCAAGTCTGCGTCCAGTTCGGTTCCCTGGGCGACCAGTAGGACGGTATCGTCGCCACGCAGGCGCTCCAGGGCTAGTCGGGTGGTCTCAACATCGGAGCTTCGTAGCAGCCCGGGCGTGTCGATCAGTTCCCAGTCGTCCACTCGGTAGGAGTCGCAGCCGACGTTGGCGCCTCGGAAGTTCGAGGCAGCGCTGGACGCACCCGTCAGCGATGCGGCCAGTTGCGTCTTGCCGACGTTCTCTTTACCCAACAGAACGACAGTTCGAAGTGACGTCCGGAGCATTTCACGGCTCCTTCAACAAGCGCAATCATCACTGCAGCACGATAGATCGTCGAGGTACATTCCGTGCTGGCGGTACTCCTCGAGCGGCTCCACGCTGATCCGCAGGCGTTGGGCGATCTGGTTGGCCACCACGGCGAAGCGCTGGCGGAACTTGTAGATGAAACAAAAGATGACATCGTCTTGGCGCACCTGCGGCCCGACCAGGAATAGCCCTTTCGTCACGGTGGACTCATCGTTTTCCGTCAGCAACGGGAAACCATCATCCCGCCAATCGAACAACGAGCGAACGAGGCTTGCCGAACCGGTGAATCCGGAGGCCAGGATCGGCTTCTCGGCGCAGTGGACGACGTCGCCGTCCTTGAGCGCCAACCGATAGCCATTGTCCTTGCGGCTGACGCCGATGACCGTACAGCCTCCGCGCAGCGTCACCCGACCCGAGTCGATTACCGAATTCAGACGCGTCTTCGTAAAGGGTGACAAGAGTTCGCTGGGGTCCGGCCCGATTCGCTTCCACGGCTCGTCGCGGTCGAAGACGACGGCTCGTCGACCGGCGGCGGCCAGCGCGACGGCGGCGTCGATGCCGCTCTCGGAACCGCCGATGATGCATCTCTCGGCGCCTTTGAGATCGTCAAATGAGGTCACATTGGAGTAATGCAGGCAAAACTCGGCGCCGTGGAAGCAATCGGTCCGCGGGTACTGCATTTCGCCGCCCGCCCAGACCACGAACCGCGCGCGGACGTCGCCGCGACTCGTCTCCACCCGAAACCCCTTGGATCGAGCTCTCGTCGCGACCGAGCGAACGTCGACCCCGGTCTCCACGGGCAAGTTAAAATGCTTCGCAACCGCTCGCAGATAGCCGGCGTACTCCTCCCCCGTGGGGTGCTCGACGCCAACCGAGTAAGCCGGCGAGGTGTACAGGCAGATGGCATTCAGGTCCAGGCTGCCGAACTGGTTGCTGTTGAACGACGGCGTGATGAAGCGCGTTTGCCGGGGCCAACGCAGGAATGAGGCGCCGATGGCGGAGCGGTCGAGGATCACAAAGTTCTCGATTCCGAGGTCGCGTAGCGTCACACCAAGGCCGAGACCGGCGGCCCCGGCGCCAACGATGACAATGTCGAATGACCGGACTTTTTTCGCCATCGGCTCACCCAAACCGTTTCGCGTCCGCCGAGGCGCAGCGCGCCATCGCGCGGTCGAGTCCGACCGTCGCCTCAAGCGTCTCGCCGGCGCCGTGGAACGAGATAGCCAGCGGCGGTGCGAACGGCTTGAGCGCGGCGACGAGGCGGTCGTTGAGCGCTCGCCAGTCCCCTGTCTCTGTAATGCCAGTTGCTGTCAATCGGTTCATCAGATTCTCCTTCCTGGATTCCCCTTCCTGAGTCCCAACGGTTCACTGATCCGCCGCCGGGAATGGAAACCGCATGGAACGTGCGCCGACGCCGGACCTCGGGAAGAGTTCCCCTGGGCGGTACCGGAGGTCGCGGGCCCGCGCGGCGCCGGGAAACACATCGGTCGCACGGGGCGCATTTGCCTGCACCACCGACAACGGGCGGTGTCGCCGGCGATGGCGGTACTAAAGGCGAACTAAGCGTGTAACGGGAACTAGGCGGGGGGTGCGCGGGCGGAGAGGCTGCGGGAATGACCGGATGAGATCCATCCGCCGTCGCCAGCGCGCTTCAGCGGCGCCGAAACGTTCGAGAAACCAATCTGCAAGGATCCGGAGAGTTCGGCGGCGGGCTGGTGCCGGAGCTGGCAGGCCGTGCAGTCGTGTCCGGCTGCGTGCTCCTCGTGGCAGATGGCCGCGGCGATTGCGGCGCCGGTGACTGCCAGTGTCAGGATGGCGACCCAGGCGCGCCAGACGGAGCCACGTCGTGCGGGTCCGGCGTGCACGGATGCTCTACAAGGCATCATCGTCCAAATCTAGCACAGACGGCCCTGGGGCCAAAAGGGCGGGAGCGAGAGAATCTCGTCCAAACGCGGGCCAGGAGCCGTCAGTCATGATCGAAGATTTCGACGTGGTAGTCCACCAGATCCCCTCCCAGAATCTTCTCGCTCTCCCGAATGAGCCGATTGGAAACGCGTTCCAGAGTCACCCGGTCGGGTCCCACCGAGACCGCTCCGAGCCGGGCCCTCCGGTGCAGATTCTGGTAGTCGATCTCGGCCACGGAGAAGTTGAGCCGGGAACGCAGGCGGTCCGCCGTCTTGCGGACCACGTTGCGCTTCTCCTTCAGAGACCGGCTGTAGGGGAGGTAAATCTCAAGCGAACAGAAAACGATGGGCATCGGCGAACGCGCGGGAGTTTATGGAGAAACCGGACTAAACGAGTTGGGGAGCCACCTTTTCCTTCACGAAGGCTTCGATCACGTCTCCGACCTTGATGTCCTGGTAGTTGGCGATGGAGATGCCGCACTCGTACCCGCTCCTGACCTCGTTGACGTCCTCCTTGAATCGCCGCAACGAGGCGGTCCGGCCTTCGTGAATGACGGCGCCGTCTCGAACCAGTCGAATCAGGGAGTTGCGGGAAATCGACCCGTCCCGAACGAAGCATCCGGCGATGGTTCCGAACTTGGCCACGCGAAAAGTGTCGCGCACTTCCGCCCGGCCGACCAACCGCTCGCGAATGGTGGGTTCCAAAAGACCGAGCATGGCCTGCTGAATTTCTTCGATCAGCTCGTAGATGACCGTGTACATGCGAAGCTCGACCTGCTCCCGCTCGGCGGTCATCTGGGCGTTGCGTTCGGGACGGACGTTGAAGCCCACCACCAGGGCATTGGAGGCGGCCGCCAGCAAGACATCCGACTCGGAAATGGCGCCGACTCCGCTGTGGACGATCTTGATGCGGACCTTCTCTCCGCTCAGTTTGCGAAGCGATCCTTCCAGGACCTCGACCGATCCGCGCCCGTCGGCCTTGATGACCAGGTCGAGTTCCTTGACTTCCTGGCTTCCCATTTGGGCGAAGAGCTGTTCCAGACCCACAGGCCCCGATCTGGCCAGCTCCTTCCGGCGCTGCTCCTGACTCCTCTGCTGGGCGATTTCCCGTGCTTTGGCGGCGCTTGCCAAAACCTGGAAGGAGTCTCCCGCCTGAGGAAGATCCTGCAGCCCCAAGACCTCGACGGCAGAACTGGGTCCGGCCTCCACGACGGGCTGTCCCCGGTCGTCGAACATGGCGCGGACCTTGCCGTAAGCCGTGCCCACCACGAAGGAGTCCCCCACCCGGAGGGTCCCGTCCTGCACCAGCGCCGTCGCCACCGGGCCTCGCCCCCGATCCAGTTGAGCCTCCAGCACCACCGCCACGGCCGGCTTCTGGGGATTGGCGGTTCTCTCCGTCAGATCCGCCACCAGGAGGATCATCTCGAGCAACAGGTCCAGGTTGGTGTGCACCAAGGCGGACACCTCGACCATGACCGTGTCCCCGCCCCAGTCCTCCGGAGTGAGTCCGCGGTCCGCCAACTGCTGCTTGACCCGGTCCGGCCTGGCGTCGGGCCGGTCCATCTTGTTGACGGCCACCACGATGGGAACGTCGGCGGCTTTGGCGTGGTCGATGGCCTCGAGAGTCTGCGGCATGACGCCATCGTCCGCGGCGACGACCAGGACCACCACGTCGGTCACCTTGGCGCCGCGCGCCCGCATCAGGGTGAAGGCTTCGTGGCCCGGAGTGTCCAGAAAGACGATCTTGCTGCCGTCGACGGAGACATGGTAGGCGCCGATATGCTGCGTGATGCCCCCGGCTTCGGATTCGGCCACACGGGATTCTCGAATGGCGTCCAGGAGCGACGTCTTTCCGTGGTCGACATGCCCCATGACGGTGACGACCGGGGCCCGCACGCGAACGTCTTCCGGACGTTCGACGACATGCTCCTCCTGGACCAGGGCCTCCTGCTCGGTGACGAACTCGACCTGAATCTCGAAGAGGTCGCACAACTGCTGAATCGTGTCGCGGTCCAGACTCCGATTGATGGTTGCCATCACGCCCCGGGAGAAGAGCTCCTTGATGAGCACCTTGCTCTTGACCCCCAACTTCTCGCTCAGTTCCCTCACGGTCACCGAATCGCTGACCGTGATCACGGCGGGGCCCTCGGGCTCTTTCACCATCTCGGCGGGCTGGTCTTCCGTCTCCGGGGCTTCGACGGCAGGAGCCTCGGCTTCGGCAGCCGTGGCGGCCTCGACCGCCTCATCCGGCAGATCGGGAGTGGGAGCTTCCTCAGGAGTGGGCTCCACCACATCTTCCGGCGGCGGTGGCGCGGATACCGGTGGCGGAACCACTGGCGGGGCCCCACCGGGCGGCACCAGAGGAAGACCGGTGGACGTAACCGGCGCCGGGGTGGAAAGGACCATTCGCTGTGCCTGTTCCAGAAGCTCCGCCGAAATCTGGGCCTCGACCTTCTCGATGATGGGCTCGTCTTCGATGGTGACCTCGGTCTTCTCCAGGATCTCCTCCGGCGGCTCGGTCACGACCCGCCGATAGTTGCCTGTCCCCTTTCTGGGCTTCAGCGATCCCATGAGGAACGGGCTGTCGATCGCCTCCGCCGCAGGTGACGCGGCTTTCCTGGGCTGGCCCAACTGCTTGATGGTCTTGCGTGGCTTGGCGGCCGGCCGTTTCCTGACCTTCGCCTTGACGGACCGGGCCTGCTCCTCCTGCGCCGTGTCGATGACGAGCTGCAGGCGCCGGCGGATTCGATTGGCGATGTCAAAGTCCACCGGAGTTTCGGGTGAAGGCACCCAGACCCCGATCTTCTTGAGCTCCGAGATGACGGCCGTACTCCGCATCTCGAATTCGGAAGCCAGTTCGTTGACTCTCACCTGTTCCATAACCGTCTTGATGCTTCCTATCGCTTTACATGCGCCGGTGCGGACTCCATCGGCCCACAACCGCTTGCACGTCCATCATATCTATGGTTCAGACCAACTCAGCCTCGGCTTCCCCGGCTGTTTCCACAACCGCGTCCTGCGCCTGACCGGGGACCCACGCCTCCGCCAGGGCAAGGAGCTTAAGAGCCGACTTTTCGCCGATCATGGGAATGATCGTCAATTCCTCGACCGTTCGCTTCGAAAGTTCCTCAATGGTTTGCACACCGGCTTCCTGGAGGCGAATCCGAGTCTTTTCACCCAGGCCCTCCAGCTCCTCCAGGCCCGCCCGCGCGGCCTGTTCGGCCTGTTCGGCCTGTTCGGCCTGTACGGCCAGCTGTTCCATCTGAGCCAGGATCTCCCGTTTCTTGTCCTCCTCGCTCTTGATGTTGATTTCCCAACCCAGCAGCTTGGAACCCAGGCGGACATTCTGTCCCTTTCTGCCGATGGCCAGAGACAGTTGATCCTCCGGGACGATGACTTCCAGAACCTTGTCCAGCGGGTCCTGGACCAGCACCTTGGAGATTCGCGCGGGGTTCAAGGCGTTGATGGTGTACTCGACGATGTCGTCCGAGTATTGGATGATGTCGATCTTCTCTCCCCGCAACTCCCGGATCACCGCGTTGATCCGGCTGCCTCTCATGCCGACGCAGGCTCCCACCGGGTCCACGTTGTCGTCCCGGCTCGAGACCGCCACCTTGGCTCGTTCGCCCGCTTCGCGAACCGCATTCTTGATGATGACCGTGTGGTCGTAGACTTCGGGAATCTCGGCCTCGAACAAACGGATCAACAGGCTGGGATCGCCCCGGGAGACGACGATCTGGGGACCCTTGGAGAGACGGTGCACCTTGATGATGACCGCTCGCACCCGATCCCCCGGGCGATACTCCTCGGTGCGGGCCTGCTCGTTGTACGGGAGCACGGCCTCGGTCCGGCCGATGTCCAGCACGATATTGCCCCCCTCGTAGCGCCGCACGATTCCGTGGACCACCTGTCCGATCTGGCCCGAATACTCCTCGAAGACGTTCTCCCGTTCCGCTTCCCGAACTTTCTGGAAAATGACCTGCTTGGCCGTCTGGGCGGCGATTCGCCCCAGTTCCAAGGGTGGTTTGGGGATCTCCAGGTAATCCCCCACTTTGAAGCTCTCGTCGTACTGCAAGGCCTCCGACAGAGCCATCTCGGTCTCTGCTTCTTCGACTTCCTCAACGATGCGCTTGACGGCGAACACCTCGATGGTGCCGGTCACCGGATCGTAACGCGCCTGCAGATCTTCCTCGGTCCTGAAATGCTTCCTGGCGGCGGCGGCCATGGCGTCCTCAAGGGCTTCGTAAATGACCTTGGATTCGACGCCTTTTTCCCGGCTGAGCTGCTCGACGCTCTGACTCAGGGCATTCGACATGCTTCGCTATATCCTCACTGTTGCCGCCCGCTGCGGCCGATTCTACTTCCGGAACGAGTCGGCGAACCGGTGGACCAGGTTGGCCCTGGCGATCATCCCGAAGGGGATCCGGTAAGTCTTGTCCTGGCAGTCCAACTCCACGACGCCGTCACGAAGGTCCTGGATGAAACCCGTGAACTTGTGACGGCTGTCGATCTTCTCGCGGGTGACGAGGCGCACCTCGCGTCCCGAGAATCGCCGGTAGTCCTCCACGCGGAAGAGAGGGCGGTCCAGACCCGGAGAAGACACCTCCAGCACGTACCGGCCGGAGATCAGATCCTCCACGTCCAGCAGCACGCCCGCCTGCCGGCTGACACTCTGGCAGTCCTCCAACGTAACGCCTCCGGGCTTGTCGATGTAGACTCTCAACAAAGGACTCCGGCGGCGGCCAAGGAACTGGACATGAACCAGTTCCAGCCCCTGTTCCTCTACGGCCCCGCGCAGCAGGAATTCCACCTTCTCAGCCAATTCCGTCATGGTCGCACCCTGGGGCGATCTTGCGGTTGCCGGCCCACCAAATGTGGTGAATAAACCTCTGCCAAGCTCCGGACGAAAATCGCCGCAGTCTTCTAGAATATAGCCGAGCCCCAAATTCAGTTCAATGGACGGTGGAGATTTGAACCGGCCCCAATTCCTCGAGTTCAGGCTTGAGATCAGCGGCGGGACCACCGACGACGAGCAGCGAAGAGTCTTGTGAGAGGTACTCCATCAGGAGCGTGCGAAAGTCCTCGGGCGTCACCCGCCGCAGGCGGAGTCCATAGTTCACGATGTAGGTGACACCCAGATCGTAGAGGCTGGTGTCCAGTATGCGGGTCAGGCGGCCCACCGGATCTTCCAATCGATTGCGGAATTCAAGATAGGCCAGGCTTCTGGCTTCCTCCATCAGAGACGAGTCCACCTCGCCCTTCCGAAGTCCGCTCATGGTCTGAAGAAACTCCTTCAGATAAGGCATCAGGCGATCCGAGGAGGTTCTGAGGCTCAGTTGGAGATATCCCGGCATTCGAAAGGCCTTCACCCGGGAAGAGGCCTGGATCTGCTGCTCGGCCTCCACCACCCGGGCCAAGCCGGGCAGGGAGAGGGTCAGATACTCCTCCAACATCTTGAGGGCGTAGTAATCCCTGCTGCCCATCTCGACGCCGAGCCTGCCCCAGCGAAAGAGGGCCTCGTCCCCGGGCAGGTCTTGCAGCAGAATGCGCCATCCCTGCCCGGCCGGAGCCCGGCGAAACGTGAACGGGGCCGCTTCGGCGCGGATCCAGACGCCCCAGCGGCGACTCAGTTCACGGAACAAGTCCTGCGGCTCGGCTGACGTGTGCAGCGCGAGTCTGGCCTGGTTGGGAAGAAAGAGCTTCCGGTATTGGATCTTGACGTCTCTCAACTCCAGGTTGTTGAGCGTCTCCACGGTTCCCAGAACGCCGTGTCCGTACGGATTCGGTCCGAAGAGATTGGCCAGAAACGCTTTCTGGGTGACCACTTCCGGTCGTTTCAACTGGTTTTCGACCTCTTCCAGTTGCTGCGCCCTGAGCCGCTCGAAGGTCTCCTCCCGAAAAAAGGGACGCACCACGATCTCCCCCAGCAGTCCCAGGACCGCGGGGAGATTCCCTTCCGGGGCGTTTCCGTAGAGGTAAATGGCATCCCAATCGACCTGGAACTCCAACTCGGCATCGAGGCTTTCGAGCTGCCGCCGAATCAGGTCGCCGGAGCGGATCTCGGTCTCCTCCAGCAACATCCGGGTGGTGAGATGGGTGATGCCCCACTTATCCACCGGATCGAATGCGGCCCCGTTCTCGATCATGAGACGGAAGGACCGGCGCGACGGGCCGGGCGGGAGCATCAGCACCTCCATCCCGTTGAGCAGGGACTTCCGCTCGAACGAAGGAACGCTCAACTTCGCCAGCTTCACCGTCGGCGCGCCGGGAGCTGACGCTATAATCATGGCGATGACAGCGGCCAGGATCGGAAGCGTCCGGATCGCCCTGCCGGGACGGGAGCCGGAGTGCTGGACTGGATTCCTCATGGATCGGAACATTGTATCAGTGTCCCGCGAGCGCGGCGCAAAAGAGATCGTTCGATCTCCGGTTGCCGGGAGAAGGGACATCCCCGAAAGGAACCGGTCTTGAAGGGACAAACCCCCGGCTTCCGGGTTCCTCCGGTCCATCGCTACCGTCTCGACAACGGTCTGACCCTGCTGGTGCGCCCGGACCCCACCAGTCCTGTCGTCACCACCATGGTCTGTTACCGGGTGGGATCCAGAGTGGAGGTTGCAGGCCGGACCGGCATTTCCCATTTCCTGGAACACATGATGTTCAAGGGCACCGGACGCTACGGCCCCGGAGAGATCGACCGGATCACGGCGCTCCATGGGGGCTCCAACAACGCCTTCACCACGCAGGACTATACCGGCTACTTTTTCAGCTTTGCCTCCGACCGATGGGTTTGCGCTCTGGAAATCGAGTCCGACCGGATGTCGAACAATCGTTTCGACCCCCAGGAGTTCGAACTGGAGCGGCAGGTGATCCTCGAAGAATCCAGAATGGAACAGGACCATCCCTGGGGCGCACTTCGCCGGTCGGTCGAGTTGACGGCTTTCGAGCGGCACCCGTACCGCTTCCCCATCATCGGAATGAGCCGGGACATCGAGGCGCTGACCGTGGAGCAGATGGTGGAGCACTACCGCCGGTACTACGTCCCCGGGAACGCCGTGCTGGCCGTCGCCGGCGACACGGACCCGGACTTCACTCTCCGGACGGTGGAGCGGCTCTTCCGTCAGACATCCACCGGTCTTCCGCCGCCGCCGGGTCCGCCCCGGGAGGCGGCGGACAGCGGCCGGGTCAGGATCAAAGTCCGGCGCCGGAGCCGGGTACCCAAAATGCTGGTGGCCCTGCCCGCCCCCTCCATTCACCAGAGTGACCACGACGCCTTTCAGATCCTGGACCGGGTGCTCTCCGAGGGCCGGCTTTCACGCCTCTACAGGAAATTCGTCGAAGAGACCCAACTGGCGTCCCTGGTCCATACCGAAATGGGCGACACCTTCGACCCCTACCTCCTGCTGATCCGCCTGGAGTTGCGCGAGAATGCCGACCTGCAGCAGACCGAGGAACTCCTCGTCCACGAACTCATGCAACTGTGCACCGAACCGCTGACCCGGGACGAGTTGATCCGGGCCAAGAACCAGTGCATCAACCAGTCTCTTTTCGAACTGGAAACGACATTCGACCAATGCATGCAACTGGCCTCCATGGAAGCGCTGCAGCGCCCGGGATACTGGAACGACTACGTGGAGCGAATCTCCCGGCTGACCGCCGAGGAGGTCATGGCGGCCGCGGCCGGACACTGGTCCGGACGGCGCTGGACGGTCGGCGTCGTGGAGACCGGATAGCCCAACCCGCAGCCGAGAGTATCGAAAATGGTTCTGGACGGATTCCAACGACGGGTCTGGAACAACGGACTGGTCCTCCTCACCTGTCGAAACGACCGCCTGCCCGTAGTTTCGGTCAACGCCTTCGTTCTCGCCGGCACCGACCAGAACCCGCTCCGGCAGCCGGGACTGGCGGCCCTTGCTTCACGGATGTTGGAGGAAGGAACGGCCAAATACCGGGCCGACGACATTTCCCGCCTGGTGGAGGACGCGGGCGGCAACCTCTCCACCTACTGCCAACATGAACTGACCGGGATCTCGCTCCATCTCAGGGACCGCGATCTGCCGGAAGGACTCGATCTGGCGGCCCAGATGCTTTCCCGCCCCACCTTCCCCCGGCAACGATTCGGCCTGGAGCGGGAGAAGGCACTGACCCGGTTGGAGGCGCTGGAGGACGACCCGCAGGTGGTGGTGAGCAACCTGTTGAACCGGGAGATCTACCGCGGCGGTCCGCTGCAGTTCCCCGGCCTGGGCACCCCGGCGTCGTTGAGGCGGCTGGAGATCGAGGACGTTCGGGAGTTTCACCGCTTGCGATACGCTCCGGGGAACACGGTTTTGGTGGTTGTGGGGAACGCCGGTCACGCACAGGTTGCGGATCTGGTGGACCGCCGCCTAGGATCGTGGCGAAACGGCCGCTTCCGAAAGAGCCGGCCTCCGGCGCCCCGCCGCCAGCGTGCACCCCGGGTGCGGCAGCGGGTCCTGGAGGGCCGGGAACAGGTCCACGTCTGTCTGGGTCACCTGGGCGTGACCCGGGACCACCCCGATTTCTATGCGCTCCAGGTGATGGACGCCGTCCTGGGCAGCGGGCCGGGGTTCACCAGCCGGATCCCCCGGGAGCTCAGGGACCGCCGGGGCCTCGCCTATGCCACCTACAGCGACCTCACCGGGTCGGCCGGCCGCTATCCGGGACGGTTCCTCGCCTACATCTGCACCTCGCCGTCGAATCGTGACGCCGCCGTGAGCGGACTCATGAAGGAAATCGAGAGTCTCATCAAGGATGGACCTACGGAAGAGGAGATGGAATTGGCCCGGAACTATCTGACCGGCAGCTTCGTATTCGGTTTCCAGTCCAACGCCCACGTGGCCCGGTTTCTGCTGACCGCGGAACGCTTCGGCCTGGACCCGGACTTCATCCGCCTGTATCCGGATTGGATCCGCGCCGTCGACGCCGAGGAGGTGAGGCGGGTTGCCCGCCGCCATTTGGATACGGTAAACTTCACCACCATCATCGCCGGACCTGAGTATGCTTCCACCCGCTGAAAGGGACCTCTTCAGGATTCCATCCCGTCTTCTGCCGTTCCTGGTCTTGGGGCTTCTGGTCCTGGCGGGGGCCTCTTGCGGCAGAAACCGGGTGCCCCCCCTTCCTCCCAGCGCCGCCGACCGGGGCGCCGGCGCCGGCACTTCCACAACCGGGACCGACGCGGCCGAGCCGGCCGTTGCCCCGGCGCCCAGCTTGGAGATTCGCGTCGAGCCGTCCGTGATCCGGCCAGGGGGCTCGGCCCTGCTGTCATGGGAGACCGAGGGCGCCGGCGAAGTGCGGATCGACCAGGGCATCGGAGTCGTGGATCCGTCCGGAAGAATCAAGCTCTTTCCCGAAGAAACGACCTCCTACAGGCTGAGCGCCACAGGACCGGGGGGCACGGTGGAGCGCCTGGTGACGATCGAGGTTTCGGCGGACCGGAGTGGAGAAATCGACCAGGAAGACCTGTTCCCGGCGGCCCGCGACGATGAAATCCCGCTCAGTGTCGCGCCCGTTTTCTTCGGCTTCGACAGCAGCGCGCTCGATGCGCAGAACAGGTCCATCCTGGAGGCCAACGCCCGCTGGTTTTCCCAGCCCGAAAACGTTCACGTCCGGTTCGTCCTGGAAGGGCATTGTGACGAGCGCGGCACCGACGAATACAATCTGGCTCTGGCCGACATGAGGTCCCAGGTGGTGCGCCAATTTCTGGTGGACGCGGGCATCGATCCCGGCCGCATGTCGACCATCGCCCTGGGAGAGGAACGGCCTTTCGACACGGGCCAGTCGGAAGAGTCCTGGGCCTTGAACCGGAGAGTTCATTTTGTCCTGATCCAGGAGCAGGAGTAGACCGACCATGTTTCAGACCAACGCCGCCGCCCGCACCAAAGAGCATTGGAAAATCCTGATTCCCGTCGGGTTGGCAGCCATCCTTTTGGCGAGTGTGGTCATCTTCATGCATGATCCCAAGCCCCAGCAGCGGGAGGAGCTGACCGGAGTGCTCCGGGAAGGGGATTCGGACTACGGCTGGTATCGGGAACACGTGAGCCTGACCCGGCCCCGCCTCCAGATGGCCAAGAACATTGCCGGCAACCGAATGGCCGTTTTTTCCGCCACCATCGAGAATCAGGGGGAGCGGGCGCTGGACGTGGTCGAGATGAAGATGATCTTCTTCAACTACGACACGCCGGTCTGGGAAACGACCCGGGTTCCAATTCGGCCGGGCGCCTACACGGCCCCGATCCAGCCCATGAGGAAACGGAGCTTCACCCTCTACATCCAGGATCTGCCCCGGGACTGGATGTCCACCCGCGCCGAGATGGACATCAACGGCTTCCGGTTCACCGTGCCGCAGTAACCGGCAGGTTGCCGGCCAGACGGCGGCCCAGGCGCTTCTCGTCCGGCGGGGCCTGGGCAAAGACCTTGCTCCAGACTCCCGGACGCTCCATGCACAGATAGACGGGGGTCCGGGGGCTGCGGTCCCTGACCCACTCCACGGTCGAACGGTACATCTGCACCCGAATCGGCCAGAAGTAGCGGAGCTTGCCGTCCGGGACCGGGACCAGCTCTCCCAGCGGAAGTGCGCTTCGGGGGAATCGGGACCTCATGAATGCTTTCAATTCGGCGCTCAGGCGGAGGCTGCCCAGGGAAATCCAGGCCACGGACCGGGGCGGAAAACGGCGGAATATCTCGTCGACCAGATCCTCATAGTCCCGCTCCCAGCCCGGGTAGTGGATCATGGGGTCCAGATGGAATCCGACCCGGTACCCGCCGGCAACGCAACGTTCCGCCGCCCTGAGCCGCCGATCGATGCTCGCCGTGCGATGTTCCTCCCTCTCCTGGACCGGCCTGGGATTGATGGACCACGACACCACGGTCCGTCCACCATGCTCCAGCCCCATCAGGTTGTCGACGCAATCCGACTTGGTCTTGAATTCCAGGATCGCGTTATCGAAGCGGGAAAAGAATTCCACCAAGGGAACCGAATAGCGGGTCAGCGGATCCAGGGCCAGGCTGTCGGCCAACTCTCCGGTCCCCACCCGGAAGGGAGTCTTGGGATGGGATCGGAAGCGTGTCTCGAGTTCCTGCAAGAGGTCGCGATAGTTGGCGTAGACGACCAGGTGGGGAAAATTCAGGTGGGTCTGGAGATAGCAGTAGCTGCACTCCATGTGGCAGTTGCTGGCGTAGTTGACGACGAAGTAGTTGCAGCAGACGTTCCGCTCGCCCCGTGACCGGCTGGCCGGGCAATCCTTGAAAAAGCGCCCCTTGTGCCGCGCCAACACCAGGGATCTCTTGGCCGCCGCCAGGGAAGGACTCAAGCGGCGGGACTCGGATAACAGCGCGCGGGAGTCGTCGAGCCATTCGACCGGCGTGTCTGCAAGCCGCCGCAACACGTTCCGGGTGACCCACGAGTCCGCCACGCAGCGTTCCACGTAAATCTTGTCCGGTCTGTACGAAACCATGGCGTCGGCCTCCGCTCGCCCCTTCCACCGCAGGAGGGGGGACGGACTAAAAGCTTATCAATCCCGCGCAACGAACGTCATGGACCGTCACAAGAGTTCGAAGATCCGTCCCAGCTCCCGACGGTTGCCCATCTCCTCGAGCCTGCCCACCAGATGGCGAAACTCGGCCTGATTGCGGCAGGAGAAAGAGAACGAGAGCTGATCCCCCTCGAAGTAGGGGGGAACCTGCAACCGGATCTGGGGGGGGATCTTGAGATCACCCTTCAGCCGGCGGTAGCGATCCTGATGCCGGGACAGGTGGGGCCGGCGCAGCCGATGGAGGCAATCCAGGATCCGGCGAAACCGAAGAGGACGGACCGTCCCGGCGTCCTCATCCGCCTCTCCGGCGCCCGACGACTTCCAGACCCGGTCCAGCCCTGCGGACCCGCGCCGGCGCTCGGCAGACCTGAGGTCGTCCAGCAGGTCGAACAGTTCCCGCTGCCGGTTTCGGCCCGGTTCATACCGCGTCAGGAGTCCCAGAAACAGCTCCCGCTCCGCAACCGTCCAAGCCGCCAGCCGGAAGGCCGTTTCCGGGTCCAGGACCCGGTGAACGGCGCGCTGCAACACTTCGTCGAGGCGTCCGAGGCGGAGGAGGAAACGGAGGCGGTAGCGGCTGGGCGGCGCGTTCAGGAGCGGCAGGTACCGGTCGATGAGGGATTCCTCTTCGACCCCGAACTGCTCCCTGAGCTTGACCAGAGCCCGCGCCCGCTCCAGATCGTGAAGCGGGCCGGCGGCTTTCTCGGCCAGCGCGCAGTCGAAGAGTTTCCGGTCGGAGGCCCGGGTCCGGACCAACGCCGGCACCGCGCGCACGCCCGAAGCCCGCGCCGCGCGGTAGCGGCTAAACCCCATGGCGATTCTCAGATCGCCGCCCGGCGCCGGCTGCAGGTGCAAGGGCGTGACCACGCCCACGCTCCGGATGGACGCAGCCAATCGTCCCAGGGGAAACCAAGCTGGAGTGATGGCCAGCGTCTCGTCCGAGCCGTCGATACGGGCCAGATCCACGTTTTCCAGGGCGGGAGGCGGTTCCGGGAAACTCATGACGCGACTCTTCCTTGGAAGTGACCGAACCGCCGGCGATGGTTGCCTGGAAGGCCGCTTCGACGGCTCGAAGAGAGATTGCACGCGGGACGCGGCTTGTGGTAGTGTCGCTCCCACTTGCTTCGAACCTCAACCTTATTACACTGCATGAGGAGGGTACAGCAATTGATGACATTCAAAGCGCGCCGAAAGGGTCTGGCAGTCGGATTGGCTTTGGCCATGACGGCCCTGGTCTTGAGCCCCGTGGTGGGACAACAGCAGACGCCTTACAGCATCCAGGAGTATCAGGTCTACAAGGCGGCCATCGACGAACCGAACCTCGGTAAGCGCGAGGACGCCATCATCGGGTTCATGAAGGCCAATCCCGATTCGAAGCTCACCGAGTATGGCTTGGGCAACTACGTGAAGTTGCTTCAGGCGTACCAGAAACAGGGTAACCACCGGAAGGTGGTCTCGGCCGGTGAGAAGCTCCTGGCCCTGAACCCGAACGAACCCAACGCCCTGCAGATGGTCACCTACGCCGCATTCCAGAGCCGGCAACTTCAGAAAGCGGCCCAATATGGCGAGAAGTTCTACGGCAAGATGCCGTCCGCCGGACTCGCTTACATCCTGGCCCTCTCCTACGGGACCAAGAACCAGGCCAAGTACATCTCTTACGGCGAGAAGGCGGTAGCCGCGCTCAAGCCCGCGGAGACCTACCAGATCGTGGCCGAGCTGACCAATATCTACGTGACCAAGAAGCAGTGGCAAAAGGCTTCCGAGTATGGCCGGAAGACCATCAGGGCCTTCTCCCAGCTCAAGAAACCGCAGGGCACCTCGCAGGCGGAATGGGACAAGTACGTCAAGATGCAGACGGCCATTGCCCACGGCGCGGTGGGCCGCAACGCCGCCGAGTCCAGGAACTGGGGAGGCGCCATCTCCAGTTACAGCCGGGCCCTGCGCAACACCTCCGAGCGGGGGCTGCGGGGAGAAGCCTACTTCTACATCGGCATGGGACGATGGCAGCAAAACCGGATCGATGACGCCATGACGGCTTTCGCCCGCGGCTCCGTTCAACGGGGCGCGCCTCATGCCAAGCATTGCCGCAAGCACCTGGAGCAGCTCTACAAGTCCACCCACAACGACTCCCTCGCCGGAATCGAAGAGTTCGTCGAGCGGGTCACCTGAGCCTTCCGGACTGCCAAAAGCAGATTCATCACAAGGGCCGGGACAGCACGACGCTTTCCCGGCCCTTTCTTCATTCTGATCGTCGTGGGCCGGCCCTGCCCCCGGCCACGGCGACGGAGAACCCGCGTTCCATGGACGACTATCTCCAAAGTCTGAACGACCGGCAGAAGCTGGCCGTCACCACTACCGATGGTCCCATGCTCGTGGTGGCCGGCGCCGGAAGCGGAAAGACCCGGGTCATCACCTGCAAGATCGCCCACCTGATCCACCAGGGGAAATGCCGTCCCTGGGAGATCCTGGGGGTCACCTTCACCAACAAGGCGGCCGAGGAAATGCGTCTTCGGGTGGAAGGCCTGCTGCAGGGACCGGACCGGGTCCCGAGGCTTTCGACCTTTCATTCCTTCTGCGTCCGGGTTCTGCGCCGGCACGCCGAACACCTGGGCTACGGCCGGGACTTCGCCATCTGCGACACGGACGATCAGAACGCCATTCTCAAGAAGATCTGCGCCGACGCGGGCATCAGTTCGCCGGTGCGCAGGATCCGAAGCCTCATCAGCAAGAGGAAAAACCGGAGCCGGAGGCGAGTCTACGATTTCCGTTTCGACGACGATCCCTACGACCGCGAGGGACTGGAGCCGGTGATGGCGCACTATCAGGAGCATCTGGAGAAGTCCAACGCCATGGACTTCGACGACCTGATTCTGCTTGCCGACAGACTCTTCCGGGAACAGCCCGAAATCCGGGAGGCCTGGTCGAACCGGTACCGGTATCTCCTCATCGACGAATACCAGGACACCAACGCCAGTCAATACGCCCTGGTGCGCCATCTGGCCTCGACCCACCGGAACGTGACTGCCGTGGGTGACGAGGACCAGTCCATCTACGCCTTTCGGGGAGCCGACATCGGCAACATTCTCAGCTTCGAGGAGGACTTTCCCGGAGCGGTCGTGGTCAAGCTGGAACAGAACTACCGTTCCCGCCAGAGCATCCTGGACGCCGCCACGGCGGTGGTCTCTCACAACTCGGAGAGAAAGCCGAAACGGCTCTGGACGGAGAATCCCCGCGGAGAGCCGGTCGAGGTCCATTCGGCGGAGAGCTCTCACGCGGAATCGCTGTTCGTGTGCCGGAGGATCGAACGCTACCTCCAACAGGGAGAGACGGGGATCGCCGTCCTGTATCGCATCAATTTTCTGTCCCGGCAGTTCGAGGATACTTTGAACCGCTTCGGCCTCCCGTTCCGTCTGGTAGGAGGTGTGAGCTTCTACAAGCGGAAGGAGGTCCGGGACGCCCTCGCCTACCTGAGGGTCGCCCGCAATCCCAGGGACAACCTGGCGCTGGAGCGGATCATCAACACTCCTCCGAGAGGCATCGGCGCAAAGAGCCTGGCCCGCCTCCGCCTGGGAGCGGCGCGAAGCGGCGACTCGCTCTGGGAGGCCGTTTGCCGGGAGGCCGAACAGGAGGATGCGCCCCGCAGATTGCGAAACGTCCTGGAACGTTTCGTCGCCCTCGTGGGCCGATGGCAGCGGTGGATCGACCTGGAACAGCCACTGCACAGCATCCTGGAACAGGTCCTGCATTCCAGCGGATACGTCCGGAAACTGGAACGAGAAGATTCGGAAGAGGCCAACAACCGGCTGATGAACCTGCAGGAGCTCCTGAGCGTCGCTCGCGACCATGTGGATTCCGGCCGGAGCCTCCAGGAGTTCCTGGACGAGACCGCGCTCCGGTCGGAAGCGGACGATTACGACGAGGCGGCCCCGGTCACGCTGATGACGCTCCACAACGCCAAGGGATTGGAGTTTCCCATCGTCTTCCTGGTAGGACTGGAAGAAAAGCTGCTGCCCCACACCCGATCGCTGGCGGAGGGGAATGTGGAGGAAGAACGGCGGCTGTGCTACGTGGGCATGACCCGGGCCCGGAAGCGCCTGATCCTCACCCTCGCCCGCACCCGGAGGATGTGGGGGGGAGACCTGGAGGAACGCCGCCAGGCGAGCAGCTTCCTGTCGGAAATTCCCCGCCGCCTGGTGCGATACTCCGGACCCGAATGGTCACAGGCCCAGCTTTGGGGCGCCGGTCGCTCTCCGGGACGATCCGGGGCCCCGAGTCCCGGACCGGAAGGGACGGACGACAGTTCCATGAGCCCGAGCTTCACACCGGGCGCCAGAGTCGAGCATCGCGACTACGGGCGCGGAATCGTCTTGCAGGTTCAGCAAGCCGGAAACGATCTCAAGCTGACCGTCTCGTTCTCCGGGCGGGGCATCAAGAAGTTCTACCAGAGATATGCGAGGGTCAGGCTGGTCTGACCGGGGGCGGGAGTATCGCCGTCAGAATGTGAACCCCGGCCGGAGAGCCAGCGTATAACCTTACGAAAGAAGAGACAGTCGATCGCGATTCGAATTCGAGCGGAGGAATAGAAGCATGACCTTGCGAAACACCCTTTTTCGATACCGGACCGGTGTCGGATTTCTCGCCCTCCTGGCCGCTTTGGTCGTGGGCATCGCCATCGGAACCGTGCTCGTTCTCGACGGTGTCTCCAGCACGGAGAAAGAGTCGCAGTCCCGGCTGAAGACTCCTGAGGGACGGGGAAAACCGCTTGCCGCGGCCAACGCCGGCAGTTTGACGGACGGTTTCACCCGGGTGGCCGAGTCGGTGGAGGCGGCGGTGGTCAACATCAACACCACCTCCATCGTCAACATGGAGCGGCGCCAGAGGGAGTTGCGGGAATTCTTCGGAGACGAGTTCTGGAACCGTATGCCCCGGGGACCGGCCCGGCGGACCAGCCTGGGGTCGGGGGTGATCGTCGACAGCCAGGGATACATCCTCTCCAACCACCATGTGATCGCGCCGGTCCAGGAGACAGGTGGGCGGCGGGTAGCCGACAAGATCTCCGTGACCCTCCATACGGGGGAGACCCACACTGCCGAGGTCGTGGGCGTCGATCACGAGTCGGACCTTGCGGTGATCAAGATCGAGGCTCCGGAACCTCTGCCCTTCGTCCCGGTAGGCGATGCCACCGACCTTCGGATCGGCGAGTGGGTGCTGGCCATCGGCAATCCTTTCGGCGTGGGCAAGACCATCACCGCGGGGATCGTCTCGGCGACGGCGCGAGTCATCGGCGGTCCGGTCATGGCAACGGCGTTCGGGGACTTCATTCAGACTGACGCCGCCATCAATCCGGGCAACAGCGGCGGCCCGCTGGTGAACATGTCGGGTGAGGTGGTGGGAATCAACACGCTCATCGTCTCCGGTTCCCGCGGATCGCAGGGGGTCGGGTTCGCCATCCCGTCCACAGTCTTCGTCAACTCCTACAACCAGCTCGTGAGCAAGGGGAAGATCGAACGGGGCTGGATGGGGATCTCCATGAACGACCGGCCCTTGAACCCGGAGATGGCCGAGTATTTCGGAGTGTCCGGCGAGGATCCGGAGGGAATCAAGGACGGTGACGGCGTGCTGGTCACGCAATTGGTGGATGAGAGAGGCGAGCCGAACCAGACCGGACCGGCATACGACGCAGGTATCCGGGAAGAGGACATCATCGTGAGGCTGGGAGACCAGGAGGTGGAAAACAACTTCGACCTGCGTGTGACCGTGGCCAACACTCCCCCCGGCGACGCGCTTCCCGTGGTCGTGGTTCGCCGGGGTGAAGTGAAGAACTTCACGGTGATGCTGGCGGAACGCACCATGGAGGCTCAGGAACGGTCGGAGGCCGGAGGACTTTCCTTCGAAGAGGAGGAGGACCAGGAAAAACGGCGCAAAGAGATCGGACTGCGGTGGCGGACGTTGAATCCCCGTGATTCCGACCAACTGGGCCTGGACGAGGAGGGTGGAGTCTTCATCACCGAAATCTGGCCCGGCAGTCTCGGTGACGAGGCAGGCCTGAGGCGTTTCGACATCATCACCCACGTGAACGGAGAAGCGGTGCAGACCGATCGGGAGTTCAAGGAGACCATCGACGAAATCGGGGCCGACGAAGCCATCATCCTCCGTGTCATCAGCATCAATCAGAACCGAAAACCATCCGTGCGTTACGTCTCGTTTCGCAAGCCCTGAGGACGGCCTCCATCCATGCCCGGCCATCCGGGGAGGATCCACCCGCCGTTGGATCCTCCCCGGACCGGCCTGCGGCGCGGCCAAGGGCTCGTCCCATTGACCCCGACTGACATCGTGGCCTCCCAAAATTGGTTCTGCGTGGTGAGTCCGTCGCTGGACGGCGCTTCCAACATGCGGATCGACCGGCGGCTGCAGCACTTCACCGAGCGCAGCCGCCGCCCCGTGACGCTGGTCCGTTTCTACGGCTGGAGGGAACCGACCGTCTCGCTGGGTTGTCATCAGACACCCGAGCTGGCCTTCGCCAAGGATTATTGCCAAGCCCACGGCATCCCCTGGGTCCGTCGTCCCACCGGCGGCCGCGCCGTGTTCCACCACGACGAACTCACCTACATGGTGACCTCCAACGACAGACGTCATTTTCCGCTGCGGAGCGTCCGGAGGATCCACGGCAGGATTTCGTCGGCGTTGCGGACCGGGTTGTCCCGGCTGGGAATCCACCCCGCTGCGGCGCCGGGAGACTCACTCCTGGACAGGGACCTGTCACGGGCCCAGAAGCCCTGTTTCGTGGCGCCTTCACGGCATGAGCTCGTCCATGGCGCCAGAAAGATGGTGGGGAGCGCCCAGAAGAAGACGAAGCGCAGCTTTCTGCAGCATGGTTCGATTCCCTTGGTGATTCACTACGATCTCATGGCCGCCGCCCTGGGAGTCGACGCGGAGTTTCTCAGGTCGAAGACCATCGGCGTGTCGGAAGCCGCCGGCCGGCCGGTCTCCTTCGACGATCTGTCCCAAGCGCTGATTCGGGGCTTTCAGAAGGTGTTCGGCATCCGCTTCCAAGAGACGATCGACGACTCCCGGGAGTGGTCTCTGGGCATTGCCTCCGGCCAAGCCGTTGTGCTATAAAATCCCGGCGATTCGCGACAGATTTGCCGGCTCGTGATGACGAAGAGTAAGCCTTCCGCGGAACTCACTCAACGCGCTCACCAACTGCTTCAGCTGCTGGTCCTCGAGTACATTCGAACCGGCCTTCCGGTCGGCTCCAAGAGGTTGGCGTCTCTCCATCAGGAGGGGATCAGTCCCGCTACCATTCGAGCTCTGATGGCCCGGCTGGAGCAGGCAGGATTCCTGAATCAACCGCACACGTCCGCGGGAAGGGTCCCCACGAGCAAAGCGATCCAGTTCCATGTCGATGGCTTGGAGCGGATTCCGGACCTGCCCAACCGCCAGGTGGCCCGCATCCGGGAGATGCTGGAGCAGGAGACGGACCCCGGCGATCTCATGATCCAGACGTCCCAGATTCTTTCCCGGCTTTCCAACAATCTGGGGTTCGTCATGGCCCCGCCTCAGTCGGTGTCGGTCCTGAAACGGATCGAGTTTGTCAGGATCTCGTCCCGCCGGATTTTGGCCATACTCGTGACTCGAGCGGGGTTGGTTCAGAGCCGTCTGATCGCGACCGGCCGCCGCCTGAGCCAGGAGGACCTGGACCGCGCCGGCCTCTGCCTCCAAGACCAATTCGAGGGACAGACCCTTTCCCAGATCCGCCGCGAACTGCGGAGACTCGAGTCCCGTACCGCGCAGGACAGCCGTCCCCGCAACGACGCCATCCGCCTGGGGACGGCCAGTCTGGTCAGGTCGAGGCGTAACCCGGGGAGTGATTCCCAAGTCTATTTCGGCGGGACCTCGCGGCTGCTTCGACAACCGGAGTTGAACGATCAGGATCGGGCGGCCGGCCTGTTCAGAACCATGGAGAAAAAGAGCCGATTGGCCGAGGTTCTCATCGAGCGCCTTGATGCGGACCAACCCGCTCCAAGTGTGACGCTGGATCTGGATCGCCATATCCCCGAGATGCGGGGTTGGGCCATGATTTCCTCACCCTATCTCTACCGGGAACGAGTGGCGGGCAGCTTGGGGATTCTCGGCCCCAGGCGGATGAAGTACGACAGGGGGATCAGCTTGGTCGGCTATGTGGCCCGGCTCTTCGGTCAGATCTTGAGCGGGGCCTGAGCCGCCTCCGTCAACCCATCAACCTGCGCCCTGAGCAGCGGAGCCGTTTTCGGACCGCCGCCAACCAGATACGATCACCCCTGAATTGCAACGGTTGGCGGTTACGATCGGCGCCATCTAAACGACGACGAAGAGTTGATGACCATGGAACGACCGGAAGACATCCAGAATCAGATTGAAGACTCCCGGGACGAAGAAGACCGGGAATTGCCGCCGGAGGACTCCACTTCGGACGAGACCGCCGAGTCGGTCTACGAAGAGGCTCTCGAGGACCTCGCCCGGCAACGCGACGAATACTACGATCTGCTGCTCCGGAAACAGGCTGAGTTCGACAACTACCGCAAGCGGACGGAGAAGAACCGGTTCGAAGCGCGGGTTCAGGGACAGTCCGACCTGGTGTTGGAGCTGCTTCCCATACTGGACGCCTGTGCCAAGGGATTGGAAATCCTGTCGGCGGCCGATCCGGACCCTGCCTTCACGCCGTACCTGGAGGGCTACCGGCTGTTCGCCGAGCAGATGAAGGCCTTGTTGGAGAAGTTCCAGGTGACGACCGCTCCCGGAGTCGGCAGCCAGTTCGACCCCAGGGTCCACGAGGCGGTGCTGCGGGAGTTCACCCGGGACCATGAGGAAGGCACCGTGCTCGAGGAATACCGGCCCGGTTATCTCATCCGGGACAAGCTCCTGAGGGCGGCCCAGGTCAAGGTGGCCATGCCGCCGCCTGAAGAGTCATAGTCTGCGCCAGAGGGGAGAACATGATGGGACATGACGGCGATTTAGGACCGTCAGAAAGACCACTCGACGAACATGCTGCGGAAAACCGAACGGGCATGAGTTCCGGAGAGCCCATCGCCATCGTGGGAATGGCATGCAGGTTTCCCGGCGCGGCGCACCTGTCGGACTTCTGGCGCCTGCTTGAAGCCGGCGGGAATGCCGTCAGCGAAGGGGTCCCCGGTTCGGGGGTCGGGCGCTGGGGCCAGATCTTCGGCGACGATGCGGTGCAGAGCGAAGGCTGCCGTTTCGGCGCCTTCGTGGACGACATCGACCGGTTCGACGACTCGTTTTTCCGGATATCCCCGGTGGAGGCTCAACTGCTGGACCCACAGCAGCGCATGATGCTGGAGGTGAGCTGGCAGGCTCTCGAGGACGCGGGGATCGATCCGCACCGTTTGAAAGGGAGCCGCACCGGCGTCTACGCGGGGATCAGCAACGACGAATACCGCATGCTGGTCGTGGAATCGGCCAAACCCTCCGAGGCTGCCGGATGCCTGTACGCCCTCAGCGGAACGAACCTGAACGGTGCCGCCGGCCGGGTCTCCTTCGTACTGGGCCTCAGGGGGCCGGCAAAGGCCGTGGACGCCGCCTGCGCGTCGGCTCTGGTGGCAATACACGACGCGGTGGCGGATCTGCAGCACGGCAAGGCGGATCTGGCCATTGCCGGCGGTGTGCAGGCCATCCTGAACGGTCGCATTTACGAACTCCGAGCCGAAGCGATGATGCTGTCCCCTGCCGGCCAGTGCAAGACCTTCGATGCTTCGGCGGACGGTTACGTGCGGGGTGAGGGCTGCGGGATCGTGGTCCTCAAACGCCTGAGCGAGGCGAAGGCCGACGGCGATCGGATCTGGGCGGTGATCCGGGGTGCGTCCGTGAACCACGGCGGGGCCAGTGTGGGACTGACGGTTCCGAACACACCGGCGCTGGTTACGGTCATGGAGGAGGCGCTCTCGCAGGCCGGGGTCGCCGCATCGGATGTGGAATACCTGGAGGCACACGGGACCGGGACGGCGGTGGGCGATCCCATCGAGATCGACGCCGTGGCCGATGTCTACTGCAGGGGACGCAACACCGACCAGCCACTTCTGATGGGTTCCGTAAAAACCAACATCGGCCACCTGGAGTCGGCTGCAGGAGTCGCCGGACTGATCAAGGCGGCACTGGTGGTGAACCGGGGTGTCATTCCGAAGCATCTGCATTTCCACAATCCCAACCCGAGCGTCGACTGGGATCGTCTGCCGCTGCGGGTGACGTCGGAGATGATGGACTGGCCGCGAAGTCCTGGACAGCCGCGGCTCGCGGGGGTGAACTGCTTCGGAATCTCCGGGACGAACGCCCATCTCGTGGTGGAAGAGTACGAGGCGCCGGACGGGGTTTCCGCCAACGGCCATACGAGTGCCGGCTCAGCCCAGCCGGTGGCGGTTTCGCTCCCGGGGAACATGCCGGGCCTGCAGTTACCGGGGAGCGCCGCGCCCCGCCGCACCCGTTTCCTGCCCCTCTCGGGAAAGTCCGATACCGCGCTCGGTGAACTTGCGGAGCGGTATCTTTCGTGGCTCGACGATCAGCCGGGCGTGTCCACCGAAGGCGCCGCGTCGGGACCGACGCTCTCGGACATGGCGTGGACGGCGGGCGTGGGGCGAAGTCATTTCGATTGCCGAGCGGGAGTCGTCTTCCGCAACGCCAGCGACTTGCGGGAACAGCTCACTGTTCTGGCGGGGTCCGTCGGAGACTCGGTGTCGAAAGCAGCGGCCAGGGTGGCGTTCGCCTACACCGGACAGGGGAGCCAGTGGGCCGGCATGGGGCGGACGCTCTACGAGACCGAACCGGTGGTTCAGGCCATTCTGGACCGGTGCGAGGCGGTATTCCGGGAGGAGAGGGAGGCCTCTCTCCTGGACACGATGTTCGGCCGGTGTGGAGATGACGGAACGCTGGGTGACACGGCTTGGGAGCAGCCGGCCCTGTACGCCCTGGAATGCGCGCTCACCGGGCTGTGGTGGAGTTTGGGTGTCCGTCCCGCGGTGGTGGTAGGACACAGTATCGGGGAATTGGCGGCGGCGCAGGCGGCGGGAGTCTTCAGCCTGGAAGACGGCATGCGGTTCGCCTGCACTCGGGGCGCATTGATGTCGGAAATGGCAGAGGGCGCCATGGCAGCGGTGTTCGCACCGCCGGCACGAGTGGCCGCAGCCGTCGAAGCATTGCAGACTACGACTTCCCCCCTCGAATTGAATATCTCCGCAGACAACGGGACCCATCAGGTGGTCAGCGGTACGGTCACGGCAATCGATGCCATCTCGGAGCGCCTTGAATCGGAGGGAGTCCGGGTCAGGCGCCTGAACACGGCCAAGGCGTTCCACAGCGCCTTGGTGGAGCCGATCCTCGACGCACTGGAAACGACCCTTGACGGCGTGGCGATCCAACCTCCCATCCTGTCCATGGTCAGCAATCTCACCGGCCGCGCAGTGGAGACTGCCCGGTTGCTGGACGGATCTTACTGGAGACGGCACGCCAGGCAGCCGGTGGCATTCGCCCGCGGCGTCAGGACGCTGGCGGGTCTCGGCGTGGATCTGGTGATCGAGATCGGCCCGCGCTCGATTTTGGCTCCAATGGTGCTCTCCGCCTGGCCGGAGTCGGCCGGGACGACGGCGCCGGGGGTCGTGTCAAGCTTGCGCCCGCCGTCCGGGAACGCACCGGGCGCCGCAAGCGGCGGCTTCGTGAATGCCGTCGCGGAGGCGTATGAGGCGGGACTCCCGATTCGTTTCGAGGGGCTGTTCGCCGGCGAGTCCCGGCGGCGGATTTCGTTGCCGGGCTATCCGTTCCAACGCACACGCCACTGGCTCGAGGCGCCGAAGCGACGGTCCAGGACCACAGGGCACCCCTTGCTGGGAATCCGGCACGAATCCGCGCGCGGCGAGACAACCTTCGAAACGGAAATCTTCCCTTCGGATCCCGCGTGGCTCGACGATCACCGCGTGTTCGGCCGGATTGTGGCGCCGGGTGCGCTCTACGGAGCGATGGCGGTTTCGGCCTCTCTCGCCGAGGGGAGAGGTCCGGTGATCTTGGAGGAGATGCAACTTCACAACGCGTTGGTCCTCCCGGAGGAGGGTTCGGAGAACGGGACGGGCGAACCCGGCCGGACGTTGCAGGTCGTGCTCAGTGCTGCCGAGGGGGCGTCGTCCCGTGGTGTCCGGATCTACAGTAAAGGGAGCGAAGGGGAATGGACGGTCCATGTGGAGGGTCGCATGTCGCCCGGCGCATCCACCCCCGAAACCGGACGGCGGATCGATCTGGAAGGCCTGAAGGCCAGGCTGTTGCCGTCGGACGTGGCCGCCTATTACCGCGCCAGGGCGGGTACCGGCGTCGATCTGGGCCCCTGCTTCAGGACGTTGCGCCGATTGTGGTCCCGGGCGGGCGAGGCGTTGGGCGAGGTCTCCTTCCCTGAAGGCCTCGGCCGGAACGGGCTGGATGTTCACCCGCTGGTGCTGGACGGTTGTTTTCAGGTCGTAGGCGCGGCGCGCAACTTGACCGGACCCTACGGTTCCGTCACCTATCTGCCCTTCGGTTGGGAGCGGCTGTGGCTGACCACCGGGAAGCTTCCGGATCGGGTGTTCTGCCACGTGCGCATGAGCGAGGCGTCCCGCGAGGCGGATGCGGCAGCGGGCGAGCCGCCGGAAGTACTGAGCGGCGAATTGCGCCTCTACGATCCCAACGGCGTTCTGCTTGGTGGGCTGAGCGGGTACACGGTGAAGCGGGCGACGCGTGCGGCGCTTCTCTCGGCGGTCGAAGGGGTAAAGGAACTCCTCTACGAGATTGTGTGGCGCGAACGCGCCCTTCCACCGGGACTGCTGTCTGCGGATTTCTTTCCGGGCCCGACGTCGGTGAAGGGCGCCTCGCAGATGTTTTCGGATTACCTGACGGACGCGGGGGTCGACCCCGACGACCGGGACGCCCTGTTGACGGATCTGGAGCGATGGTCACGATCCTATGCGCTTTTGACGCTGGACAAGTTGGGTTGGCGGCGCACGGTGGGAGCGGTCGTGGTTCCCGACGACTTGCGGAAGCAGTTGAACGTCATCGGCGAGCATAAAAAACTCTTCCGCCGAATGCTCGAAATGTTGGCCCAATCGGGAGTATTGGCGGAAGAGGGCGACAGATTCGTCGTCTTGGTGGGATCGGGTGACCCTTGGCCGGAAGGAATGCCTCCGGACCCCGAGGGACATGACACGGCGATGGCCGGACGATTCCCTCACGGTTTGATTGAAGTGGGGCTGTTCCGGCGCTCGGGCGACGCCCTCGCCGACGTGCTTCGGGGCCAACTGGACCCGCTGACGCTCCTGTTCAGCAGCGGAGACCCGACCCCGGCTGACCTGTACCTGAAAGCCCCGGTGGCGCGCGCGGCGAACCGGATGCTGAAGGAGGCGATTCAGGCACTCGTGGCGGCGCTGCCCGACGGAAGGCGACTCAGGGTGATCGAGGTCGGGGCCGGCACGGGATCGGCGACTGCATCGGTGCTTCCGGAACTCCCGGAAGGGCGATTCGACTACATGTACACCGACATCTCGGCGGGCTTCTTTGCCGAAGCGGAGGAGCGTTTCGGCGACGCCGGCGGGTGTATCGAATACCGTCCGCTGGATATCGAAAAAGACCCGGTCGACCAGGGCTTCGACGCCCACGGCTATGACGTGCTGCTCGCATCCAACGTGCTGCACGCCACGCGGCACCTCGAAGAAACCCTGGGGCACTGCCGGCAGCTTCTCGCGCCATCCGGCCAGTTGATCGCACTGGAGAACCTCAGCGGTTTGGGTTGGATGGACCTGACTTTCGGACAGTTGGACGGCTGGTGGCGGTTTGCCGACGACTACCGTCCGCACCACGCCCTGGCAAGCCCCGCGGTGTGGCGACGAGCACTTGGGGACGCCGGTTTCGAAGAAGTGGAGGTCCTGGGAGTGGACGAGTCCGATGCGACCAGGACGCCGGACAAGGGCGTTATCGTGGCCAGAGGCCCGGCCGTGGCGACGGAACCGCGAGGCGTGTGGGTCTTGGGAGCAGACCGGGGCGGCGCGGCGGCGAAGCTGGCAACCGATTTGGCGGCTCGGAACCAGACAGTCCTGCTCGTAGACAGCGAATCGTCGGGAAACGGGTGGCCGGGAACGCCCGGTCCCGGGGTTTTTGAAACAGCGTTGGACATGGGCCGGCGGGAGTCGTGGAGTTCGCTGATCGACAGCCTGCCCCGGGACGTTCCGTTCAACGGCATGGTGCATCTCGCGGCCCTGGACGGTCACGGTGCGGAAGCGACCCCGGAAGAAATCGCGGCGGACGTGAGACACGCGGGAGCGAGCGCGTTGGCCATGGTGCAAGGCGCGGGCGACTCCGATCTGACGCCTGTAAAGGGGATGTGGTTTCTCACTCGAGGGGCCCAGGTATTGGAGCGTGAGCTGGGCGGCGAACTTGCCGGCGCAGCCCTTTGGGGTTTCGGCAAAGGGGTGGCCCGGGAAGCAGCGCATCTACAGCCGAGGATGATCGATTTGGATCCCGGCGAGAGGGCGGCCGAGCCGGACCTGGTCAATGAGTTGATGTATCCCGACCCGGAGAATCACATCGCGTACCGATGGGGACGGCGTCAAATCGCACGGCTGGTTCGGGCGGAATCGGAGGCGGAGCGCCTGGCCCTGCCCCAGGAGCCGGGCTGGGTCCTGGCTCCGGACACGAGCGGTGTCTTCGATCAACCGTACGTCCAGCCGCTGCCGGAGCATTCACTGGAGCCGCGGGAAGTACGCATCTCGGTGGAAGCGGCCGGGCTGAACTTCTGGGACGTATTTCGTTCGCTCGGCTTTATCGAGGAGGGACGGTTGGGCCGGGAGATGTGCGGCTACGTCCTGGACGTGGGCTCCGAGGTATCCACGGTATCGGCCGGAGACCACGTGGTTGGTCTGGGATTCGGTGCGTTCGCTCCGGAAATGGTCACCCACGAAGAGTTGGTGGCCCCCGCCCCGGCAGGGTTTTCGGTGACTGGACTGGCGACGGTGCCGAGCGCGTTCGTATCGGCCGCGCTGTCCTTTGAGCTCTCCGGCCTGAAGGCCGGCGAACGGGTACTGATTCACGCCGGCGCCGGCGGGGTGGGTTTGGCGGCCATCCAGTGGGTGCAGGCGGCGGGAGCGGAGGTCTTCGCCACAGCCAGCGCCCGCAAGCAGGCTTATTTGAAGTCGCTGGGTGTGGAACACGTGTTCGACAGCCGCCAGACGGCGTTCGGGAAGGAGATTCTGGAAGCCACCGGCGGCAGCGGCGTGGACGTGGTGCTGAACAGTCTGACGGGAGAGGGCTTCATCGACGCGAGTCTGTCCTGTCTCAGGCACGGTGGCCGCTTCGTGGAGATGGCCAGACGGGACATCCTCAGCGAAGACGAGATGGCGGCGGTGCGTCCCGACGTCCCCTACTCCATCCTGGAACTGGATGTTCTGAAAAAGACCGATCCCGCATGGGTCGGGAGGGTCCTTCGGCGAGTGATGGAGCGCCTTGGGGCGGGCGAACTGAAACCCATCGTCCACAGCCGGTGGCCGTTGGCCGAAGCCGGAGCCGCGCTGAGCTTCATGCGGTCGGCCCGGCACCTCGGGAAGATCGTGGTGACCACGCCGCCGCTCATGGGGAACCGGTTGCGCCGGGACCGGACCTACCTGGTGACCGGCGGTCTGGGCGGGATCGGATGCGCCGTCGCCGGCTGGCTGGCGGACCGTGGCGCCGGGGCCATCGTGCTGAATGGACGACGCGCGCCCGAAGCCGACGCCGAAGAAGCGATCCGGGCGCTCCGGGAACGCGGGGCAACGGTCCATGTCGAGTTGGCGGATGTGACGGACGGGAATGCCGTGGACGCAATGCTGGCGCGCGTGGACCAGGAACTGCCCCCCTTGGGCGGCGTGATCCACAGCGTCGGGGTGCTGTCCGACGGTGCGCTCACCAACCAGACCTGGGAGAGGTTCGAAACCGTTCTTTGGCCGAAAATACTGGGGGCCTGGCACCTGCATCGCGCCACCGTCGACCGCGACCTGGACATGTTCGTCCTCTACTCCAGCCGCGTCGGCGTTATGGGCAATCCGGGACAGGCCAACCATGCCGCCGCCAATGCGTTTCTGGACCAACTGGCCGGTCACCGCCGGGCGCTGGGGCTCCCGGGGCAGGCCATCGCCTGGGGGGCCTGGTCGGAAATCGGCGAGGCGGCGGAACAACGGGAGCGGATCGACCGGCAACGATCGGCGCTCGGCGGCCGCTGGTTTACTCCTCAGCAGGGCCTCAGGGCATTCGACCGGCTGGTGCGCCAAGACGTCACGCATTCCGTTGTGATGTCCATGGACTGGTCGGTATTCGAAGAGGCTGTCGAGGACCGTCCACCACTGCTGGAAGATCTGCTGTCGACAACGGCCGATGCCGGCGGGGATGCCTCCGGCTCAACCAGAAACGTGCTCTCCCGGCTGCGGGAATCGCCCGTCGTGGAGCGCGAAGAGGTGCTGGTGGCGTTCCTGCAGGCGGAGGTGCAATCCGTCCTGCGGCTGCCATCGGAACCGGCGCCGACCGTAGGTTTCTTCGATCTGGGGATGGACTCCCTGATGGCCGTGGAGTTGCGGAACCGGCTGAACCGGGCGTTTGCCGAGGAGTACACCGCGTCCAACACCATCGTGTTCGACTACCCCGACATCGCTACCCTGGCCCGTCATCTCGCCGAAGAGCTTGCCCAAGTTGAGGGTGAACCCGTACCGGAGCCTCAACCCGGGCCTGAGCAACGTCCGGCGTATCAAGCTGAGGGAGACGCCATTGCGATCGTGGGCGTGGCGTGCCGCTTCCCCGGCGCTCCGGATCATGAAGCGTTCTGGCGCCAGCTCGAGGCCGGCGCGGACGCGGTGACCGACCGGCGCCCGGGTTCCGACAACTGGAGCGATCTTGCCGGAGACCTTCCGCCGGAATATGCCGCCTACTGCCGGGGCGGGTTCGTGGAAGAGATCGAGACTTTTGATGCGAGATTCTTCCGGGTTGCGCCGATCGAGGCGCGCATGATGGACCCGCGGCAGCGCATGCTTCTGGAGACGAGTTGGCAGGCTCTCGAGGATGCCGGGATAGATCCGGCCAGCTTGCGGGGCAGCCGCACCGGAGTCTATGCCGGTATCGCTACCAGCGAATACCGGGACCTGATGGCGAAGAACGACTACGGCGTGAGTTACCTGGGCAACGCCGCCAGCATGACCGTCGGACGCGTCGCATTTCATCTGGGACTTGAGGGGCCGACGATACCGGTGGAACTCAACTGCGCGTCGTCGCTGGTCGCGGTACACCACGCGGTCGCGAGCTTGCGCCAGGATGAAGTGGACCTGGCGCTCGTAGGAGGCGTGAGTGCAATCCTGTCGCCTGAGATTACGAGGGCGATGGCGGACATGGGTATGTTGTCGAAGGCAGGCCGGTGCAACGTATTCGATGCCTCCGCCGACGGCTTCGTGCGGGGGAAGGCTGCGGAATGGTCGTCCTGAAGCGGCTCGAAAGGGCGCAGGCCGACGGCGACCGCATCTGGGGCGTGATCCTCGGATCGGCGGTCAACCAAAACGGGGCAAGCGCTGGACCGACGGTCCCCAACGGTCCGGCACAGGAACGGGTGATCGAGGAGGCGCTGTCCCGTTCGGGAGTGTCTCCACCGGACGTCGACTACCTCGAGGCCCACGGGGTCGGGTCGGCGTTGGGCGACCCGATTGAAGTGCAGGCGGCAGCGGCGGTGTACGGCAAGGGACGTGAAGCGGACAGCCCGCTGTTGATCGGCTCGGTCAAGGGCAATATCGGCCATCTGGAGACGGCTGCCGGCGTTGCCGGACTCATCAAGGTACTCCTCGCCATGAAGCAGGGGGTGATTCCAAAGCAATTGCACTTCCACAACCCGAACCCGAACGTGGAATGGGACCGGCTCCCTGTAAAGGTGACTTCCGAGGCGACGGACTGGCCTCGTCACGCCGATCGGCCGCCGCGGGCAGCAATCAGCGCGTTCGGGGTTTCGGGAGCGAACTCCCACATCGTCGTGGAAGGGTACGGAACAACCAATGGCGACGATTCGAACTCCGGATCTCCACCGGCGGGTTCCGGGCGGACGGTCGCCGTTTCTCTTCCCGAGCCGCTGTCGGACCTGCCGCTACCGGAGGAAGGAGAATTCCGGGCGCGCGGGCTCCGGCTCCTGCCCTTGTCCGGGAAGTCCGGCGGTGCCCTGCGGAAACTGGCGGGGAGGTACGCGAGCTGGTTCGACGAGCGGACCGGGGAGCTGACTTCGTCAGCGGCCGAAGAGGCGATGCTTGCGGATATGGCGTGGACGGCGGGACTGGGTCGTAGTCATTTTGATTACCGGGCCGCAGTCGTATTCCACGACGCTCCGTCGTTGCGTACCGGACTGAAGGCCATCGCCGAAGGAAACGAGAGTCCCGAGCCGTTGACAGCCAAAAAGGTGGCGTTCGTGTTCACCGGGGAGGGCAGTCAGTGGATCGGCATGGGCCAGGCGTTGTATGACAGCGAGCCGGTGGTGCGGGCGGTGCTGAATCGCTGTGATGAAATGCTGCGGGAACAACGGGGGTATTCGCTGTTGGACGTGATGTTCGGACGGTCCGGTCCGGGCGGAGATTCGGACCGGGCTTCGTGGGCGCAGCCAGCCGTATATGCACTGGAATGTGCACTTGCGGCGCTGTGGTCAAGCGTGGGGATCCAGCCCAGAGTCGTGTTCGGCCAGGGCGTAGGGGAATTGGCGGCGGCGCAGGCCGCAGCGGTTATGAGCTTGGAGGAAGGGCTTCGATTGGCAATGGCGAGGACTCCGCTGCCGGCGACCCGGCCGCAAGGGAGGGCAGCGGCACCCGGGTTGGAGAATCCGGACGCATTCTTGCGGGGAATCACGTTCGCGCCGCCGTCGCGCGCCGTGGTCAGCGGCGCGACAGGCCGTGTCATGGAGCCAACCGAGGCGGCAGACGGCGAGTACTGGCGCCGGCAGACGAATGAACCGGCACGATTCGGCAATTGCGTCCGAACACTGAAACGACTTGGTGTTGACGCCATTTTGGAAATTGGCCCCGATGCCATATTGGGGCCGAAGGTCGTCAGGTCCTGGCCTCACCCACCGGGCGGGGAGTCGAATCGTGCACCGGCCGTGCTACGGAGTATGCGGCGCCCCTCCGGGAAGGAATCGGCGAACGAATGTGACGGCTGCTTTGTGGAGGCCGTTGCAGGAGCGTACGAGGCCGGTCTTGCGGTTTCCTTTGCCGGGCTGTTTGCGGGAGAGGTCCGGCGCCGGATTTCTCTGCCTGTCTATCCATTTCAACGACGGCACTACTGGTTCAGAGCGCCGAGGCAGAGTGCTTCCACCTCGTGACGTTGACGCATTCTCCAAGGGGTTCGGGACGGCAAGGCGTTTGACGCGAACCCGTCCAACGGGAAAGAGTGATCCGGAAGCGATTGATTGACTTGAGGAACCCTTCCTGATAGTTTTTCCGCCGATTTCCTTCTCCTAAACTGTTTGAAAGCATCAATACTATGGCCTCAGTCGAGGAACGTATCAGACAAATCGTCGACGAGAATCTCGAAGTGGACGGACGCCCGTTGGGCCGACCTTTGGATCTCAACACCAACCTCATCGAGGCCGGTGTTTCCTCAATGGATGCCGTTGCGTTCATGCAGGTCGTCTCCAAGGAGTTCAACATCACGATTCCTCCGGAAGAGTGTGCGAAGATTCGTTCCGTGGGGATGTTAGTCGAGTACCTCGATACGCACGCTGGTTGAACATTCCCGGACCCGCAGACAGTCAGCCCCCCGGGGTAACGATCACCGACGTCTGTACGGTCCACCGGGTCATTCGTCGCAGGCAGAATTCCCCTCCAATACGTGATCGGTGGAACAAGCTCAACCGGCGATGTCCGTTATCGCAGATCAGTGTTCGCGGCGTCCGTTCAGGGCAGCCGGTAAGATCTCCATCCTGCTCGTCGACCTGACTCCCCACAGAGCATCCGAGGCGGACAACTGAGCTTCGCTCGATAAGGGGCACCGGGTCCGTTTGCAACGCTGCCGCCACCCCGGCCCCAAATGGCGAGTTTGCCTTTTCCTGGCGCAGCGACAACTTATTGGGGAAACCTCCGACTTGACTGACGCGTGGAAAATACCCGAACCGCTCTCGACTTGCGAGGTCCGCGTGGACGATGTCACCTCGATCACGCTGAGACGTCACGGAAACCCGGCAGGTCCGCGCCTTGTCCTGAGCCACGGCAACGGATTGGCCATAGATCTCTACTATCCTTTCTGGTCACTCCTGGCCGACGAATTCGACTTGGTCATGTACGACCTCAGAAACCATGGGTGGAATACCGTCGGCAATCTGCGAGAGCAGAACATTCCGACGCTGATTCGTGACCACGACCGGCTTCTTGAGGCGATCGACGGCCATTTCGGGAAGAAGCCGCGAATCGGCGTATTTCATTCCGTTTCGGCTCTGATCACGCTCTTGTCACCGACACGGGGAAGCGGATTCTCGGCGCGCGTATTGTTTGACCCACCCCTGTGCAAGCCGGATGACAGCTACGAAGAATTCGAGCGGGCGGCGACCCGGGTCGCCGCCATGACCCGGCGCCGGACGGACCGCTTCAAGTCCAGGGAAGCGTTTGCCGGCTTTCTTCCGTATTTGCCGGTCTTCCAACGTGTCGTGCCCGGTGTCTGCGATCTCGTGGCCATGACGACGCTTCGGGAGTGTGCCGATGGAGACGGATTCGAGCTTCGATGCCCACCCGAATATGAAGCACGACTCGTAGACTACGCGCGAGCGTTTGCCGTGCTCGTGGACCTTGATTCCCTTCGCTGCCCGACCAAGGTCATCGGGGCCGATCCGATGCTGCCGTACTCCTACCTCCCCACCATGGATATGAGCAACATGCTGACCGTCGACTACGATTTCATTCCGGAAGCGAGCCACTTGCTGCAACTGGAACAACCGCACCAGTGTGTCGCGGCCATGCGTGAATTTATCGATCCCATTATCCGAACCTGATCCGAACGGTCACCCGCACGCGGGCGCCGGAAAGTCTCAATGCGCCTTTGGAGCCTGCACCCCAAGTACCTTTTCGCGTCACACCCGGCGCGATCGCGGATTGGGAAAAACGCTGACCCGATCGTCCCAGCGGAAGGGTGCGGTCCGGCATGAAAAATCGGGTTCCTTGAATCGGTCGGCCAACGATCTTATTTTAAGGGCGACCGTCGGCTCATCGGGAATCGCAACCGAGGCGTGACTCCGCTGGGAGAGGGAGAAAGCGGCTTTGTCCAAAAGAGATTATTACGAAGTTCTGGGGGTGGGTCGCAAGGCCTCTCAGCAGGACTTGAAGGCAGCGTACCGCAAGCTCGCCATCAAGTACCATCCGGACAAGAATCCGGGAGACAAACAGGCCGAAGAGCGTTTCAAGGAGGCCGCCGAAGCCTACAGCGTTCTGATCGACCCGCAGAAGCGCACCCAGTACGACCGCTTTGGCCATGCCGGCGTGAGCGGCGCGGGAGGCCCGGGTGGAGGATTCAGCGGCGATCCCTTCGCCGACTTCAGCGATATCCTGGGCGATCTGTTCGGATTCGGTGACGTCTTCGGCGGCGGACGATCCGGCCGAGGGACCCGGGCCCGCCGGGGCGCCGATCTGAGGTACGATTTCAGAATCTCATTCGAGGACGCCGTCTTCGGAGCCACGACCAAGATCAAGATTCCCAGACAAGAGACCTGCGAACCGTGTAACGGCTCCGGCGCCGACCCCGGAACCGGTCCCGTCACCTGCCCGGCCTGTCAAGGTCAGGGCCAGCAACGCTATCAGCAGGGCTTTTTTACCATCAGCCGCACCTGTTCCCAATGCCAGGGCTCGGGACGGATCGTCAAGAACCGGTGCCGCCAGTGCCACGGGGCGGGTCGGATTCAGCGGGAGAAGGTCCTGGAGATCAAGATTCCGCCTGGCGTGGACCAGGGTTCGAAGCTGCGCATCGTCGGCGAAGGAGAGGCCGGGCCCAACAAGGGACCTTCGGGAGACCTCTACGTGGTCCTTTCCGTCGAGGAACACCCCTTTTTCAGCCGGGATCAGAACGACCTTCACTGCGAGGTTCCGGTGAGTTTCGTTCAGGCCGCGCTGGGAACAGAACTGGTGGTCCCGACATTGCAGGGAACGGAAAAATTGCGGCTGCCCGAAGGCACGCAACCCGGTACGGTCTTCCGTCTCAGGGGGCGCGGAGTCATGAGTCTTCGAGGACACGGCCGCGGGGATCAGTTTGTCAGAATCAAGGTCACCTTTCCGAAGCGGCTGAGCCGGGAACAACGGGAGTTGCTGCTCCAATTGGACACCATCGAGAAGTCGAGCCGGGACAACGAGGGTTTCTTCGGCAAGGTCAAGGAAGTGTTCGGTTAACAGCGGCCGGCCATCCATCGTCCGCGGTCCCGCGTCTGGCCCTAGCCCGCATTTCTCACCAGGTCGCTATGCGTACGATGAAAAAGATTTTTTTGAACATTTACGGAGGTTTTTCCATAGTTTCTCCGGGACAGACTGCGCTGGGCGCGCGCTCGCTGGTCTTTTCGCCCTCAGCGCGCACGTACTCCCTCAAACGTAGTCACCACTACGCTCTCGGTCGCGAGCACGCGCTGAGGGCAAAAATCCTGCGCGATCGTCACGCCCCCTGGCGAGAAATGCGGGCAAGTTGACTCGCCTCGGAGGCGTCCATACACTCCCCCGGATGAAGCGGATCGCGGTCCTGCCGGCGCTCGTCCTCCTCTCCGGATCCCTGTTTGCTCAGGAACGTCCGCTGCACACGGAACCCGCCAGCACCGTTCCCGAAGGAATGACCCGCTTCGGACTCGGCTTCGAGCACTTCCAGGACGCCACTTTCCGGCTCTCGGGGCTGAAGGGGAACTTGACCCGCGCCGGTGTCTGCGATCTGCGCTTTGGGGTCGGACCCAAAGCCGAACTCCAGATGGGCTGGACCGTTCAGGAATCCTTGGGCATTTCCGAGAGGTTCCCCGCTCCGCACACGGAAAAACTCGCCTTTTCCGGAAACTCGACCAGCGACTATGGCGACCTTTTCGTCGGTTCCAAGGTCCGTTTCCTGGACGAGAAGAACGGTTGGCCGGCGATGGGACTGCACTTCCTCGCCCAGATTCCCATCGCATCGAACGAGACCGGCATCGGAAATGACGTGACGAACATCTTCTCCGCGCTCGTCATGGAGCGGAGTTTCGGCCGCCTGAGGGGCTTCATCAATATGGGTCTCGCGCTCTTGGGGGATCCGTTGGATGCGGCGGCCCAAGACGACCTGGTCCTGTACGGGGTGGGGATGATCTACCCGATCACTTCCAAGATCAATCTGGTGGGCGATTTCTACGGAAGGGCCGGGTCCGGCCGCCACACGGGAATTCCGGTGTCACCCGACATCATTGCCAGTCGATCGGGCATCGGAACCGAGCAACAAAAGAGGATGCGGATTGCCCTGGAGGTCCGGGTGGGAGGAATCTACCTGGATCTGGGCGGCTTTGCCGGGCTGCGAGACACCGACCCGTCCTACGGCGTGGTCTTCGGACTTTCGAAAGAGTTCAAGTCTCCGTTCTAGCCGCCAAGAGGCTTCAACTACATCCCGACGTGGTGCCGCAGACGGTGCACACGTAGCAGTTTCCGTTCCGCTGCATCAGGTTCCCGCACTGGAGGCAGGCGGGCGAGTCTGCCCGAACATCCTCCACCAGCTTTCCCGACGGGCTGGCCGGTTCGGCAGACCGCGAGTACTCGGAGAAACTCACCTGGACGCCATCCTGGACACTGCCGTTGGGCCGGACCTGATGGATCCCGAGCTCCTCCTGAATCTCGGTGTCGAGGAACCGGCTCGCCAAGTACCGGACCACGTAATCGGGAATGGACGTGGCGAAGGGAATCTGGGGATTGTCGGTAAACCCTGCCGGCTCGAAGCTCATGTGAGAGAACATGCGGATATAGTCTTCGATGGGCACTCCGCGTTGAACCCCCATGGAAATGGCGATGGCCCACGCCATGGCCATGCCTTGCAGCGTCGATCCCTGCTTCGAAAAATTGACGAAGATCTCGCCCAACTCTTCGTCTTCCGGATACATCCCCATGGTCAGGAAACCCTTGAAACCACGAATTCGGAATTCATGCTGCAGCGCCGGATGATCCTTGGGCATGTTCCGGTGCTGAGCCGCGAGAGCCTGGCGGCTGCTGTCCTTGGTCGACAGCGGCTGGACCAGCTTGCATCCGTCCCGATAGATGGAGACGGACTTCATCCCGTGTTTCCAGCCCTGGATATAGGCGTCCTTGATCTCCTCGACCGTGGCCGAATTGGGCAGGTTGACCGTCTTGGAAATCGCTCCGGAGAGAAAGGGCTGCACGGCGCCGCACATCTTGATGTGCCCCATGGGATGAATGGAGCGGACCCCATTCGCCGGAGTGTCCGCGCAATCGAACACGGGGAGATGGTCCCTCACCAGGTTGGGCGCACCCTCTACCGTATCCTTCCGGTTGATGTAGTCCAGAATCGCCTTCTGCTCACCCTCGTCGTACCCCAGAGTCCGGAGAGCCCGGGGAATGGTGTGGTTGACGATTTTGAGGGTGCCTCCACCGACCAGCTTCTTGATCTTCACCAGTGAGAAGTCCGGCTCGATGCCGGTGGTGTCGCAGTCCATCATGAAGGCGATGGTCCCCGTCGGGGCCAGCAGGGTCACCTGGGCATTCCGGAAGCCCGATTGAGTCCCCTTCTCGATGGCTTTGTCCCAAACCTCCATGCCGGCGTGGAGAAGGTTCATGGGCACCAGGGCCGAATCGATCTGGGTGAGGGCGCTCCGGTGCTTGTGGATGACACCCATCATGGGAATGCGGTTGCTCTCGAACCCGGCGAAAGTCCCCATGCGCTCCGCGATCCGGGCGCTGGTCAAGTAGGCCTGTCCCGTCATCAGCGCGGTGATGGCGGCGGCCGTGTTCCGCGCCTGGTCGCTGTCGTAGGACAGCCCCTGCGCCATCAAATACGCTCCCAGATTCGCGTATCCCAATCCCAACGTCCTGAAATCGTGACTGATCTCTTCGATCTCTTCGGTGGGATAGCTGGAGTTGTCGACGATGATCTCCTGAGCCAGGATCAAGACGGATACGGCATGGCGGAAGGACTTGGTGTCGAACTGTCCGTCCGGCTTCAGGAACTTCATCAAGTTCAGGGAGGCCAGATTGCATGCCGAGTTGTCGAGGAAGACGTACTCGGAGCAGGGATTGCAAGCGTTGATGGGGCCCGCGTTGGGACTGGTGTGCCACTCATTGAGAGTGGTCTTGAATTGCAGGCCGGGATCGCCGCACTGCCAAGTCGCTTCGGCAATCCACTGCATCATATCGGCAGCCTTGTAGACGCGGTCGACCTTGCCGTCGATGACCCGCCGGGTTCGCCACTCGCCGTCGGAAATCACGGCCTTCATGAATTCATCGGTCACTCCGACGCTGTTGTTGGCGTTCTGGAACTGGACGGACCGGTAGGCCTCTCCATCGATGGAGTCGTCGTATCCCAATTCGATGAGCTGCTGAGCCTTCTTCTCCTCCTTGGCCTTGCACCAGATGTATTCCTCGATGTCGGGATGTTCGGCGTCCAGGATGACCATCTTGGCGGCCCGGCGCGTTGCGCCGCCGCTTTTGATCGCTCCGGCGAAGCTGTCGTATCCCCGCATGAAGGAGACGGGACCGGAAGCGAAGCCGCCGGCGGCGAGGGGTTCCGTGGAGGCGCGGATCTTGGACAGGTTCACGCCCGAGCCGGACCCACCCTTGAAGATGGTGGCTTCGGTCCGGGCCAGCTTCATGATGTGCTCCATGGAATCGTCCACGGTGTTGATGAAGCAGGCGGAGCACTGGGGCTTCTCTTTGATCCCGACGTTGAACTGAACCGGCGAATTGAACGCCGCGACCTGGTGCAGCAGCAGGTAGCTCAACTCGTGGTTGAAGGTCTTGGCGTCGGCGTCCGAGTCGAAGTAATCCATCTTGGAACCCCAACCCGTGATGGTGTCGACGATGCGCCCGATGAGCTGCTTGACGCTCCGCTCCCGCCCGGGGGTGCCCAGATGGCCGCGGAAGTATTTGCTGGAAACGATGTCGGTGGCCCGTTGGGACCAGAACTTGGGAAACTCCAGATCGTCCTGGCGGAAACTGACCTTGCCCGTCTTCCAATCCTTGATTTCAGCGGAACGCGTCTCCCATTCCACGTCATCGAAGGGATGGATGTCGGGTCTGGAGAAATGATGCTCAAGCCCGATCCGAGACCCCGATACCGCTTCCGCCAGCTTCCCCATGCTCCCCTCCCAACAAGTGAATTATTTAATTTTCACAAAAAGTGCGGCGGATTGTAGCAGGGGCCCCTGACAGGATGAGCTGCGAACCGCCGGCGGCGGCACTTGGGGTTGAAGCCGCACCTCCGGTTCCTCCGATCAGTTCCTCCGGAACCCGGAACCTCCAGACTGGAACCGAAAACGGCCCCTCAAGAGGGACGTTTTCCGAACAGCTTCGACCCGACCCTGAGCAAGGTGGCCCCTTCCTCGATGGCCACGCGATAGTCGTGGCTCATTCCCATGGAAAGGCCGGTGACGGGCTCCGGCCGGGATCGGCTGATTTCCCGGGCCAATCGGGCCAACTGCCGAAAATAGGGTCTCGACGCTTCCGGGTCCGCGGCATAGGGTGGAATGGCCATCAAGCCCTGGAGAACCAGGGGCGGCGACCGGTCCACCAGCCTTACGAGCTGTCCCACGGTGGCGGGGTCGACGCCGTATTTCTGTGTCTCCCGGCCCAGATTGACCTGGATGTAGACGGCGAGAGCCTTTCCCATCTCCCGGGCGCATCGGGCCACCCTGGAGATGAGCTTCTCACTGTCCAGGGTCTGGATCACGTCGAAGAGCTGGACCGCACGGCGCACCTTGTTGGATTGGAGATGGCCGATCAGATGCCACTCCAGTGCGGAATCGTCGACGGCGGGAATCTTGGCCGCGGCCTCCTGAACGCGATTCTCGCCGAACCGTGTCTGCCCGGCCGCGACGGCGTGTGAAACGACCGCGGCGGGAAACACCTTGGTCACGGCCAGAAGCTGAATGTCGCGCCCGTCCCGGCCGCAGGACCGCGCCGTCCGGTCGATTTCGGCCAGCAGACTGTCCAGTCGGGATCTCAAATCCTGCATCGGCAGCCAGTATATCCGAGGGCAAACAGTGAACGCTCTTCGAAATCAACGAGTGAGCGGCAGATCCGGCAACCTGCACCCGCCGGGCCGTATGGTACTATGTGCAACCCTTGTTTCAGGACCAGCCGGAAGGCCTGCAACTCGGCATCGGCGGGGGATCCGTGGGCCGATTCATAGCACTCGAAGGCATCGAGGGTTCGGGAAAAACGCTGCAGTTGTCGCTGCTGTCGGAAGAGTTCAGGAGACGCGATATTCCCACCGTCGTGACCCGGGAGCCGGGCGGCACTCCCTTCGGTTCGCGCCTGCGCCGCATCCTCCTGGAATCCAAGGGACCCGGCCGGGAGGCCGAGGCCGAACTGCTCTTGTACCTGGCGGACCGTTTTCAGCATCTGGCGGAGGTGATCGAACCGGCGCTCCGGCAGGGGCGAACGGTCCTTTGCGATCGCTACCACGCCGCGACGCTGGCCTACCAGGGTTACGCCCGCGGCATCGGATTCTCGCTGGTCGATGAACTCGCACATCCTCTCCGGATCCGCATGCCCGATCTGACCCTGATCCTGGATCTGGAAGTGGAATCCGGGTTGGCTCGCGCCCGCAGGAGGAATGCCGTCGAGGGCAACCAGGCCTGGGGCCGCTTCGAAGCGGAGACCATGCGGTTCCACCGGCGGGTCCGGGAGGGATATCGACTCTTGGCAGAGCGGGATCCGGACCGGATCACGCTGGTTGACGCTTCCGGAGACCCGCAAGAGACTCTGAAGAAACTGCTGTCCGAACTGGAGGGGAAAGCACTGATCGGCTAGCCCGCACTGCTCGCCAGGAGGGGCCGCCGGCATGGCGAAGAGATGGCCGCCAAGCGTCGCGCCGCCAAGCGCAGACCGTCCGCTGGTTCCGGTTCCGGCGTGTCGCCGGGATATGGCTTGGTCCGTCTGAAGGATTTCATCGGGAACCACGAGCTCGTCAGCCGCGTGAAGAGAGCTTCCCTGCCCCAGTCCGCTCTCTTTGCCGGACCCGAAGGAGTCGGCAAGAAGACCCTGGCGCTGGGCCTCGCCGCCCGGACCGACTGTAGAAACCGGTCCGCTGAAGACTTCTGCGGAAACTGCGAATCGTGCGCGAAGGTGGCGGGAGGCAACCATCCGGATATCCGCCTCATCCAGGCCACCGGGGCTTCCATCGGAATCGAGACCGTCCGCCAGTTGACCCGGGAAGCCCGTTTCCGGCCCTTTCAAGGAGCCTTTCGCGTCTTCGTCCTGGACCAGGCGGAAAAGATGACACGGGAAGCCGCCAACTCCATCCTCAAGACGCTTGAAGAACCGGCCGAGACCAGCCGGATCATCCTGACGACGGCCTTTCCCAACCAGCTTCTCCCGACCATTCGATCCCGATGCCAAATCTTCGTTTTCCGGCCTCTGACACGCAACCAGCTCAGAAGTTATCTGGAGATCCGGTACGGAGCCGAAGAGGCCAAGCTGCGGGCGGCATTCGCCGGCGGCAGCATCGGACAAGCGCTGCAGTTGGACCTGGAGCAAGCCCTGCAGGACCGGGACCGGGTTTTGGCCGTGCTCCAGCAATGGCTGTCCAACGCCTCCTTCTCCCGACTCTTCGAGGCCTGCGAGGAAGAGCCCATGCGGCGCGACCTCAAGAGCAGAGAGCGAGTGCGGGAGTATCTGGAAATATTGAGGCACCTGGCTGAAGACCTGTATTTCCTTCGAACCGGGACCGAGTCCAGAATGGTGAACCTGGATCGCCGGGACCGGTTGCTGGAACTGGCGGAAAGCGTCGATCTGGACTGGATTCGGGATCTCCTTTACCATCTCCGGGAGGCGCGCGAGGATCTGGACAGGAACGTGCAGCCCCTCTTCTGCTTCGAGACCCTCTGGTTGAAATTGGCCGGAAGGGCATGACATGTACGAATTGCTCACGTTGAGATTCGGACTCCGGAAGACGATCGGCAGGTTCCTGGCGACGAACATGAGCTTTCGGATTGGAAACCGCTGTGTGGTCTCCACCGAGCGGGGCGTGGAGATGGGGATGGTCCTGGACAGTCGCCAACTCGACAGCAACGGGACCAAGGAAACGACTCTGGGCAAGGCTCTGCGGCGGGCCACGGAACGGGATCTCTACCTGTACGAGAAAAAGAAGGACTGGGAGAATACGGCGTACCGACTTTGCCGCAAGCAGATCAAGGCCCACAAGCTACCCATGAAGCTGTCCGAAGTCGAGTACGTCTTCGACGGAAGCCGCGTCATCATCTACTTCACCGCGAATCGCCGAGTCGACTTTCGACGTCTGGTCAAACAGTTGGCGCGCCGCCTGAGGACCAGAATCGAAATGCGGCAAGTGGGGGCTCGGGATGAGGCCAAGCTCGTCGGCGGACTCGGTTGCTGTGGCCTGGGACAGAATTGCTCGGCCCTGTTCCTGAAGGAACTGAAGTCGGTGAGCGTGCGAACCGTCAAACGTCAGGACTTGAGAATGAGCATGAATCGGCTCTCCGGCATGTGCGGCCGGCTCAAGTGCTGTCTGAACTACGAGGTCGATACCTCCCGCCGAAGTTGCAATCAACGACGGCGACGGCGACGGCGGGGCAAACGGCCGCGGAAGAAATGATCCGGGGAACGGTCTTCTTTGAAATAAGGAGGGGCGAACTACAATCGTCCGTTCTTGCGCCGTCGCTCTGCTGCTCGCGAATCGGCGGTTAGGAAACCGCCGCTCCGGTGTTCGGAAGGGCGATTTCCTAATCGCCCGGCATCGCTCCTGTTCTCCGGCTGCTCGGGAGTCCGGCGGTTGGGAAACCGCGCTGGCTTCCTTTCTTCAGTCGGCCCCGCTACCCAGCTTCTGTTCCAGACGCTTCGCCCGGCGCTCGAATTCGGGAGCCTTCTTGGAATCCGGCGCGGCCTTGAGAAAATCCCGGCAAGCCTGGATCGCCTGGTCGTATCGGGCCATGGTCTCCAGGGTCCGGACCAGTTTCTCGTAACCCCTGGGCCATTCGGGACCGTAGAGAATCGCCTCGCGGTAGCGGACTTCCGCCGCCTTGTAGTTCTCCCGCTTGTAGTAGAAGTTTCCGATCTCCACGGCCTTGCGGGCCTTGTCCGGATCGGGCTCGGGAGGAACCTCCTCCTGCTCCTGCGAGGAGGCATCATCCGCTCGAATCAGGACCGGCTTGCGCCCCAATCTCCGGTCCTGCAGGGGTAGCGTCAATGCAAGTAGAAAAAGGGGGTAGGTGAGGGCCCTCATACTGCCGCAAACTAGTCTATTTGCGGTGTCCCTTCTTGTCAAAAACAGGCATTTGTGCTAGGCTTTTTGAGACAGCGCTTTTAGAGATTCTCCTCTCTCTTATTGGTCCTTTTCATTTCAACCACAATACGAGAGCAAGACTCAGTCCAGGATGAGGTCACCATGGTTAACCGGAAACTGATACGACCCTCGCTTTCGGGACTGCGAGAGCAGAGTTCCAACAAGTACTCCGACGGCCCGAAGCGGCGGGTTCCGCCCGAACAGACCAACGCGGAGCAGTATTACTACCTGAAGCAGATGACGGGGAAAACCCCCATGGTGGTGCGACTCATCGACGGAGAGGAGATCCGGGGAGTCATCGAATGGTACGACCGAAACTGCATCAAGGTGAACCGCGAAACCGAGCCGAATCTCCTGATCCCCAAGAACGTGATCAAGTACATCTTCAAGCAGTATGAAGACAAGCCGGAGCTGGGTCCCAGACGCCGCGTCTGAGTCAGGAGTTCTCAAGTCCCAGATTGTAGGCCCGTCCCAGGGCCTGAAGATTCAGATTCACCAGATCTTCCGTCCTGAATTCCAAACCGGCCTCGAGCGCCCGGGCGAACTCGCCGGCGTCCGCAAACCTGTAGGCGGGCAGGAGATAGCCCTGTGCCAGCAGAAACCAGTGGGCGAGCAGTGAGACTGAGACCTCCGTCCCTTCCCCGAACGGATAGATTTCGTGGAGACGGACCTGGGTCACCGTGACCTGCTGCACGACGTGCATCTCGGCGAAGCCCGGACTGGAGGTCCACTCGAAGAACCGGTCCAGGGCCGGCCCCACCGCCCCCGGTTCGAGCGGTGCGTGAGCGGGAAACAAAGGCTTGGCGGGGACCAGGCGCAGTCCTGCCTTCGTCCCGGGGATGACGGCGTCGCGCAAGGCAATCAGACCTTCGAGATCGGGACCTCTCCCGCCGCGAGCCACCTGCAACAAAAACCGGAATCCACCGCTGACGACCGGCTCCGCCAATCCACCCCGGAAGGCCTCGAACTCCACCAATCCGGGTAGAATCCGCTGCCGGAGCAGTTCGTGGAAATCCGAACTCCCGGCCTCGAAGAGCTCTTTCTTTCGCGCCAGAGCGGCAAACCGGAGAGCCGTCCTCACCGACTTCCCCGGACTCGGGCCAATCCCGCGAGATGGCGAACGGCCAGCATCTGAGGTTTCATGAATCCGGGTGGAGTGACGCCAGCTCAACCATGGTCCGCACTCCGAAGCCGGTGGGACCCTTGTTGGCGCCACCCTCCTGAAACATGTCGACACCGGCTATGTCGATGTGGCACCAGGGCGTATCGCCTACGAACTCCTGGAGGAACTTGGCCGCCGTGACGGCGCCGGCCGCCCGCTTGCCCACGTTTTTGATGTCGGCAATATGACTGTCCAGGAGCGCGCGGTACTCGTCGTCGAGGGGCAGCCGCCAGAACTTCTCCCCGGCCTTGTCCGAGGCCTGGAAAAAGCACTCCGCCAGCCGGTCATCATTGGAAAACAGGCCGGCCCGGACATGTCCCAGGGCGATGACGCAGGCGCCGGTGAGCGTGGCGATGTCCACCATGCAGGCCGGATTCAAACGTCGGGCATAGTGCATGGCATCGGCCAGAATCAGCCGGCCCTCCGCATCCGTGTTGAGAACCTCGATGGTCTTTCCCGACATGGAACGGACCACGTCGCCGGGGCGCTGTGCCCGTCCGCCGGGCATATTCTCGACGGCCGGCAGGATGCCCACCACGTTCTTGCGCAACCGCAACCGGGAGACGGCCTTCATGGCGGCGAGCACGGCGCAGGCTCCCGCCTTGTCCGCCTTCATCTCCTCCATTCCCTGGGAGGTCTTCAGGGAGAGCCCCCCGCTGTCGAAGGTCACCCCCTTGCCGATCAGGACCACCGGCGGCGCGGCGGCGTCCTCGGCGCCGAAATGCTTGAGGACGATCATTCTGGCCGGCTCGTCACTCCCCCTGGCCACGGCCAGGAGCGCCCCCATGCCCTCCTCCTCCATGGCCGGCTCGTCCAGGATCTCGATCTGCAGACCCGACTTCTCGGCGATCGAGCGCGCTTCCTCCGCCAGCCGCGCCGGATTGATCCGATTCCCGGGCTGGTTGACCAGGGAACGGGCCAGATTCGTGGCCTCGCCAAGCACCTGCCCGCGGTTCAAGGCGTCCAGCAACTCAGTCTTGCGCGCTGGATCACCGGAGCAGAAAAGCGCCTGGCCGATCTTGGTCCGGCTTCGGTCCCGGGTCTTGTATTCGTCCGGTCCGTAGCTCCCGATGACCAGTCCCTCGGCACACGCCTGGATCGAGAGGGCGGACTCCGATGCATCCCAGCCTGCGACGGCGATGGATTCGACGTCGGAGCCCCGAAATTTGCGCACCACTTGAACCATGCGGTCGCGGAGCCGGGCGCCGTCGCAATCGCCGCGGCGTCCCGCTCCCAGAAGAACCAGGCGGCTCGCCGAGATGTCCGCGGGCCGGTGAATCACCAGGATGTCACCATCGGCCCCCGTCCACTCTCCACTGGCGGTCAACTGCGCCAGCAGACCATCCATGCGTTCATCCGCCGACTGGTTCAGCCGGCCGGACTCCTCCTCGCGATGGAGTATCAGCACCACGGCATCGCACTCCAGGCGATACCAACTCGAATCGACCACTCCAAGTTCCATGCTCATCGACGTTTCAACTCCTGTGCCATGTCCCGGTCGACGGCGCGGCGCCGGGCCGCCTCCCGTTTGTCGTAGAGACGTTTTCCTCGAGCGACCCCCAGCTCGAGCTTGGCCCTTCCCTTTTCAAAATAGAGCGCCAGCGGGACCAGGGTGAAACCCTTGTGGGCGACGGCGCCCGTCAACCGGTTGATCTCTCTTCGGTGCAGCAACAGCTTCCGGGGCCTCAAGGGTTCGTGATTGGCCAAATTGCCGTGACGGTAGGGTCCGATGTGGCAATTCTCCAACCAGACCTCGCCATCCCTGATCCTGGCATAACTGTCGGCAAGGCTGACCTGATGGTCGCGGATCGCCTTGATCTCGGTCCCCAGCAGCACCATTCCGGCCTGGTACCTCTCCCGGATCTCATAGTTGTGGAAGGCTTTCTTGTTTCTGGTCACCGAACCGCGGTTCACGACTCCTCCAACAGTGCGAACCCGGCAGTCCGCAGCACGTCTTCAAGGGCAGACCCCTAAAGGCTGGACAGGGTCCGGTCCCGGTTCCCGTAGACCAGGCGGTAGTAGCGCCGGTAATCGCCGCTTCGAACCCCGTCCACCCATTGGGGATGATCGCGGTACCACCGCACCGTCTCGTCCAACCCTTCCTCGAAGGAAATCCGCGGAGACCATCCCAACTCCAGCCGCAGACGACTGCTGTCCACGGCGTATCTCCGGTCGTGCGCCGGCCGGTCGGCCACGAAGGAAATCAGGTCTTCAGACTTTCCCAGGATACCAAGGATTCGGCGCGCCACTTCCAGGTTGGTCCGTTCCCCGTGGGCTCCGATGTTGTAGACCGCCCCCTCCCGGCCCGCGAGCAGTATCGCCTCCAGGGCGCGGCAATGGTCCAGGACATGGATCCAGTCCCGGGTATACAGACCGTCTCCGTACAAGGGGAGCGGTTCATCGTCCAGCGCGTTGGAGACCATCAGCGGAATCAGCTTCTCCGGAAATTGATAGGGACCGTAATTGTTCCCGCAACGGGTCGTAACCACGCCCAGGCCGTAAGTGCGGTGGTAGGCCCTGGCCAGCAGGTCGGCGGCCGCTTTGCTGGCGGCATAGGGACTGTTGGGAGCCAGCGGAGAATCCTCGGTGAACTGTCCGCTGCCGGACAGCGAACCGTAAACCTCATCGGTGGACACGTGGATGAAACGGGAGACCCCGTTGCGGCGCGCCGCCTCCAACAGGTTCTGGGTACCCAGAACGTTGGTGCAGACAAACGCGGAAGCATCCAGAATGCTCCGGTCCACGTGGCTCTCGGCGGCGAAATGGACAATGGCGTCGATTCCGGGATCCAGAGCGCCGGCCACCTGCCGCCTGGAGGCAATGTCGCCCCGGATGAAGCGGTAGTCGTCGCCGGCCCCCAGACCGGCCAGGTTCTGGAGATTCCCGGCGTAGGTGAGGAGATCCAAATTGACGACTTGAAAGCCGCGGCGGCTCAGAATGTGGCGGATGAAATTCGAGCCGATGAAGCCTGCTCCACCGGTGACCAACAATTTCATCTGAAGCCACCACTCAAGAAAACCGAATCCCGATCGTGTTTCCGGTCCCGGCGCCGGCCCACGTTTCCCGGGGGTTCATACGGGAGTGCCGCACGGGATGTCAAGGATTGGCGAGCAGCTCGACTTCAAGGGGCGCAGGTGCTCCTGCATCCTCCGCCACCAGGTTCGCGGCGCGCATCAGGGACTCGATGGTTCCCGCGTCCGTCCACCAGCCGTCGATGACATTGCAGGTCAGCTCGTTCGACTCGATGTACCGGTTGTTGACGTCCGTAATCTCCAGCTCTCCCCGGTCGGAAGGCGAGAGGGTGTCAATGATGTCGAAGACCCGGCAGTCGTACATGTACACTCCCGTCACCGCATACGGAGAGGCGGGCCTGGACGGCTTCTCGGTGATGCGTACGACCCGGTCGCCGTTCAACTCCGGCACTCCGAAACGTTGGGGATCGGGCACTTTCTTCAAGAGGATCTTGGCGCCCCGGCCCTGCCGGAGAAAGCTTCGCACGAAGGGCGCGATGGATTTTTCCAGAATGTTGTCGCCCAGCACGACGCAGATCAGGTCGTTCCCGGCGAAATGCCGGGCCAGAGAGAGCGCATCCGCGATCCCCCCTTCTCCCTCCTGGTAGCCGAAGTGGATCTGTCTGAGACCGAACTCCTGGCCGCTGCCCAGCAGGCGGAGAAAGTCACCCGCATTGTTGCCTCCCGTCACCAGCATGATCTCGTCGATGCCGGCTTCGACCAGCATTTCCAGCGGGTAGTAGATCATGGGCTTGTCGTAGACCGGCAACAGGTGCTTGTTGGTCACCTTGGTCAGGGGCCACAACCTGGTGCCGAGTCCACCTGCGAGAATGACTCCTTTCATGGCCTTCCAAATCCCGGCTCATCTTACCAGCCCGCGCCAAATGCCGTCACGGCATACGGCCGCACCCGCGCCGCGGCGGACTGCCCTGCCGCGCGGGAACTTTTCCGCGGCCTGTCAACTCAAGCGTCCCGGCCGCCGCGACTTCGCCAGTTCCAGATAGAGCCGCTCGGTCTCATCCAGCTTCCGTTCCAGGGTGAAATACCCGGCCACCCGCTGACGCCCGGCTTCCCTCATTCGCCGTCTCAACGAGGCGGACGACAGCACCTTGGCCAGCGCCTCGGCCAACTTGTCCGGCCGGCCCGGGGGGACCAGCAGACCCGTGCTTCCATCCACCACCAGCTCGGGAATCCCGCCGACGCGAGTGGCCACGACGGGCAGCGGACGGGCCATTGCGGCGAGAATCGCGGAGCTGAGCCCTTCGGACAGTGATGCCAGACAGAAGACGTCGAATTCCCGCATCATCGCGTCGCTGTCTTTCCGAAAGCCGGTGAACAGGACCCGGTCCGCGACGTTCAGGGCGCGAGCCCGCTCCTCCAGCATCTGCCTGCGCTCCCCGCCGCCGACAAAGACATACGTGACGCCGGGAAACCTCTCCCGCAACCGAGCCGCGGCCTTCAGCACCGTCACGTGCCCCTTCTCGGGACTCAGGTGGGCGACGACCCCGACGACGAGACCCGTTCGCGGCGGCAACACCGACGTGTGTGGGAGCCTGTCCACGGACCGCAGGTCCACCCCCTCGTAAACGACCGAGACCCGCTCGGGCCGGACGCCGTTTTGAACCAGCGTCCGCTGAATGCTCCCGGAGACGGTGACGACCCGGTCGAGGAGCCGGTTGTACTTGATGCGGCTGAACCCGGAGCGCAACGGAAAATTGACCCGGCGGGAAGCGACCAGAACGGAGACTCTGGAGATCAGAGCCGCCAGTTTGCCGGCCAGCACCGGACGGGGCGTATTGTAGTGGAGCAGGTCCACCGTCCCGGATCCCATGATCCGTGTCAGCTTCCAAGCCGCGGCAAGGCTCAGCTCACTCCGCTGGGTAAAGCTGTGGGTGGGGATGCCCGCATCCCGGGCCCGGTTCGCCAGCGGGCTCCCGGCCGGCGCCGCCAGCTCCACAACGTGGCCCCGTTTCCGGATTCCCACCATCAGGCTGAAGAGCTGCTCCTGGCCTCCCCGCCAGAAACTCTCGGTATCCACATATAGGATCCGCAAAGGACGCTTCACGCTATCCGTCACCCGCCCGCTTCGGGTCTCCTGCGGCCAGTTCCCACAGCTTGAGATACTTGAAGAATGTGGACATGGCAGAGAGGAAAGACACGGCCAGCCCGGGAACGCCGTCCTGAAAACCGCGGTGCAGGACGTAATTGCGAAAGAATACCCAAGGGGGGTACAGCAACAGCTTCGCTGGTCCGGCTCGAACGCCGGCATCGAAATAGTCGGCTGCCGCCAGGTTGGTGAACCGCTCCAACTGCCGCAGATACTCGCTCAGGGAAGCGTAGGTGTGGTGGTGCAGATCTCCCGAAAGCCGGCCGGTGGACCCATTGACCCGGAACGACTCATGGACCCGTCCTCCTTCCCACCGTCCCGCGGACCGGCGAAAGAGCCTCATCTGCCAATCGGGATACCAGGTCGTGTGCTCGATCCATCGCCCCAGAAAGAAAGTCTTGCGGGACAGGTAGTAGCCGTCGATTCCGTCATCCTTACCGGACTTCCAATGGAGCACTTCCCGCTGCAGCTCCGGACTCAGAACTTCGTCCGCGTCCAGGCTCAGGATCCAGTCGAAAGAGGCTTGATGCGTCGCGAACTGCTTCTGGTCGCGGTAGCCGGACCACGCGCGTTGGAGAAATCGATCCGTAAAACGGCGGCAAATGGCTTCGGTCCCGTCCGAGCTGAAGGAATCCACAACCACGATCTCGTCGCTCACGTCCTGAAGGCTGCTCAGGGCAGCGTCGATTTTTTCCTCCTCGTTGTAGCTGATGACGACGCCGGAGAGCTTTTTCAAGAGACTCGCCCCATCCCGATCACTTGACCCCCTGACATGGAGTTCAGATCCTCAGATCATACAATCGAACCGGGACGAGACGAACCGGCCTCGACGGCGGGAGCTTTTTCCAGACCCGGATGCTCCGCCCGGACCTCGCTGCTGCCCCGATACACCCGAATCGGCGCGGTCCGATAGAAAGCGCTCAATAACCGGGAGATCTCCACATCGGATCGCCGCGCACGGTCCCGCTCCCGCCGCCGCATCCTCCTCACTTCGGGAATCCGGGAGAGAGCGCCCAGGAAGGAACGGTAAAAGGCGCCATCGAGCACCATGAACCGGGTCAGCAGGAGGCCTGCAAGTCCCACCAGGTGGCGAATCCAGTAACCGGTGGAATGGAGATTGATCCAATGGAACAGGAGCCGGTTCCGCACCGCTACGGTCTGGACCCTTCGAGGCTGGAACCGGCTGCCGATGGTGGCGCTGATCCGGTGATAGGCGACACTGTCCGGTTCGTAGTGGATCTTCCAACCACGCTTCCATCCGCGGTAGGACAGGTCGACGTCCTCCCAGTGAAAGGGAGCGAGGAGGGTGTTGAAGCCTCCCAGCTCCTGGAGCTTCCGGCGGTCGTAGGTAGCGAAACCGCCGACGGCATAAGCCGACAGCCATCGGCGATCCTGCAGCTCGGCGCGGGCGCTGCGCGGGTCGACGTCATAATTCAGATAGACGCTCCAGAACCCTCGCCGGAAACGGCCGAACCGTCCTCCCGCCGTGAACTCGTCTCCGTCCCAGGAGAAAACCCGGGCCGTGACCGCCATCACCTCCGGGTCCTGAAAATGCGGGATCTGGCGCAGCAGGTAATCGGGCTCCACCTTCACGTCGTTGTTCAAGAGCGCCACCAGGGGAAAGCGGGCGTGCTCGAATCCGAGGTTGCAGGCCGGCGCGAATCCGCGATTCGAGGGGGACTCGATGAGCCGGACCTGGGGAAACTCGGCCGGCAGGACTTTCCGTGTCTCGTCTTCACTGCCGTCATCCACGACCAGGATCTCGATCCGGCAATGGCTCTCGCGGCGGTAGAACCCGGCGGCCTCGCACACCGAGGGCAGAGTCTCCCGCAACAGGGCGATTCCGTTCCATGTCGGGATGACGATGCTCACGTCCATGGGGAACTGCCAAGCTATCTCAACAGGGATCTGCCGGACATTTCCTTCGGCTTCGGCAAGTCCAGATATTCGAGCAGCGTGGGGGCGACATCCTCCAGAGCTCCGTCCGGCCTCAATGCCGTCCGGTTCTGAGAATCGACCAGAATGAACGGCACCGGGTGACTGGTGTGCGCCGTGTGGGGCTGACCCGTTTTCGTGTCCACCATAAACTCTGCGTTCCCGTGGTCTGCCGTGACGGCCATGACGCCTCCGGTTTTCCGGATCTTTCGGTAGATTCGGCCCAGGCAGGAGTCGACGGCTTCCACCGCCTGGACGGTCGCCGCCAGGTCTCCCGTGTGTCCCACCATGTCGGCGTTGGCAAAATTGACCACCATGGCGGGAAAGACGCCGTGTTCCAGCTCTTCGAGCAGCCGGTCGGTGATCTCGGCGGCGCTCATCCAGGGTTGGAGATCGTACGTGGCCACCTTCGGAGATGGGATCAGCACCCGGGTCTCGCCGTCCGGAGGCTCCTCCACTCCTCCGTTGAAGAAATAGGTGACGTGGGCGTACTTTTCCGTCTCCGCGAGGCGCAGATTGGAAACGCCATGGGAGCTCAGGAGCTGGGCCAGCGTCTGACGAACCGGAACGTAAGGGAAAGCCGCCGGCAGGGACCAGTCGAGACGATACCGCGTCATGGTGAGAAGGTGTGTCATGGGCCCCCGGTTCCGGGGAAAGGCCTGGAAATCGTCTTCCGTCAGCGCGTGCGTGAGTTGGCGGGCCCGGTCGGCACGGAAGTTGAAGAAAATCGCCGCATGATCGGGATCGATGGGACTCACCGGACGGCCGAGGGAGTCCACAACCGGAAACGGGACCACGAACTCATCGTAGACCCCCTTTCGATAGGACTCCTCTACACCCTGAATCGGATTCCGCCAGCCTCGCCCTCCGCGACCCTCGACCATGCACCGGTAGGCCTTCTCCACCCGTTCCCAACGGTTGTCGCGATCCATGGCGTAGTAGCGGCCGCCGACGGAAGCCAAGGCTCCGGTTCCCAGCCTCCTGGTCTCTGCCCGCAACTGCTCCAGATATTTCACTCCGGCGGTGGGACTCGCGTCCCTCCCGTCCAGGATGGCGTGGATCCACACGTTCTCGACATGCTCGTTCCCGGCCAGCCGCAGCAACGCCAGCAGGTGCCGGATGTGGCTGTGCACACCTCCGTCGGAGACCAGGCCGACCAGGTGGAGCGCCGTGTGGCGAGCCGTTTCCATGACGGATCGCAGGCTCGAGTTGCCGTCGAACCGCCCGGTCCGGATGGCTCGATCGATTCGGGTCAGATCCTGCGGGACAACCCGTCCGGCCCCCAGATTCAAGTGGCCGACTTCGCTGTTGCCCATCTGGCCCGGGGGCAGGCCGACACGCCCGCCGCTGGCCGCCAGGCGGGTCCAGGCGTAGCGCGAGCAGAGCCTCTCCATGGTGGGGAGCCGGGCCTGGGCAATGGCATTCCCTTCCCGGCCGTCTCGCAATCCCCAACCATCCAGGACGGCCAGAAGGACCACGGGGGGTGTCGACATGATTCAGTGCGGCAGATAGAGGGTCAAACGGCGGTTTTTCTCAGGCAAGCTCCTGCCCGGTCAGGGACCGTCGTGCGTGAGTTCAGTGCTGGAGTAGAGGGCTCGGTCGCCCAGTTCCTCCTCGATTCTCAACAACTGATTGTATTTCGCCACCCGGTCGGACCTGCAGGCCGATCCCGCCTTGATCTGTACGGCGTTGGTCGCCACGGACAGGTCCGCTATGAAAGCGTCCTCCGTTTCGCCCGAACGATGCGAGACGATCCAACTGTAACCATTCTCGCGAGCCAGACCGATGGTTTCGAGCGTCTCGGTCAGGGTCCCAATCTGATTCAGCTTGATGAGTATGGAGTTGGCGACGCCGGAATCGATGCCCCGTTGCAACCGGCCCGGATGGGTGACGAACAGATCGTCGCCCACCAGTTGGACCCGGTGCCCCAACTGGCGGGACATCCGAGCCCATCCGTCCCAGTCGTCTTCGGCCAGGCCGTCCTCGATGGAACAGATGGGATAAAGGTCCAGCCAACTGGCGTACATGTCGACGAGTTCCTCCGAACTCATGTAATTGAGGCCCCGCAGAACGTAGTGGCCGTCCCGGTAGAGCTCGCTGGCGGCCACGTCGAGAGCCAGATAGAAGTCCTCTCCGGGACGGTAGCCGGCCCACTCGATGGCTTTCAGGACCAGTTTCACCGCTTCGGCGTTGGATTCCATGTTGGGGGCGAATCCTCCCTCGTCGCCGACGGTGGTGGGGCGCCCGTCCTGCTCCAGGACCCGGCCCAGGTGATGGAACACCTCGGCGCCCATCTGCAGTGCGCGCGAGAAGGAGCCGGCGGACACCGGAACCACCATGAACTCCTGGAAGTCGACGTTCCGGTGACCGTGCACGCCACCGTTGAGGATGTTCATGAGAGGAACCGGCATGCGGCGGGCCCCGGCGCCGCCCAGAAAACGGAAAAGCGAGCAGCCCCGGCTCTGGGCGGCGGCCCGGGCACAGGCCAGGGAGACCGCCAGGATGGCGTTGGCCCCCAGCTTCTCCTTGGACTCGGTTCCGTCCAATTCGATCATCCGGCGGTCCACACGAGCCTGGTCCAGGACCGGCAGCCCTTTGACACCCGGCCCGAGGACGCGCCGGATATTCTCGACGGCCCGGCCGACTCCCTTCCCCAGAAACCGGCCCGGATCCGCGTCCCGCAGTTCTTTGGCTTCGTGAAGACCGGTGGAGGCTCCGGAGGGCACGGCAGCCCTCCCCAGGTGACCGTCCCGGGTCACGACATCGGCTTCGACGGTGGGGTTTCCCCTGGAGTCAAGGACCTCTCTGGCCCGGACCTCTGCGATGGTGGTCATGAGCAATGGTCACACGAACCGGGCGGGCGCTATCTTCGTTCCCTCTGTCTTCGAATCCGCTCCTGAACCCGCTCGACACTCGCCTGGATCTCGCCATCCCGGCTGAGGCTGTGAGCTTTCCTGTAGTGTTCCAGAGCCTCCGAATACTGGTTATTCATTTCGTAGATATAGCCGAGCCGGTTGTGCGTCTCCCAGCGGTCCGGATCGATTTCCTTGCTCTTCACAAAGGCTTCCTGCGCCGCCAGGAGGTGTTCGGAGAAGAGATGAGCGATCCCCAGGTTGAACCAGGCATCCCCGTCTTCCGGTTGCTCCTTCAGGTAGTCGCCCAAGGTGGCGACCGCTTCCGAATAGTTGCCCTGTTCGAGGGACGCAACGCCCCTGTAGTAGACGATGCGCGAGAGGTGGTTGCGGGCTTCGGCGGAATTCGGATCCAGCCCAACGGCCTGTTTCAGGAATCCTTCGGCCAGTGTGTAGCTCTTCATTCTGTAGTGGGCCAATCCGAGCTGGAGGACGTCGTCGAACTGGCCCCTGCGGATGGAGACGGCCCGCTCCAGGTCGGAGATGGCCCGGTCGTACATGGTCAGATTGTAGTAGGCGCTTCCTCGGGTGTGGTGCAGTTGGTAGCGGTCCGCGGGCGACTTGGCGTATGCCTCCGCTCTTTCAAGCGCCGCCGCGGCTTCCTGAAAATTGCCCGTGTTGTAGTAGGCGATCCCCAGTCCCTGATGCGAGGCGTAGACGTCGTCCTTGAGATCCAGCGCTTTCTTGAAGGACTCGATGGCCTTTTCCGCCCGATTGGTCTTCAGATAGGAGATCCCGAGAATCCGGTGCCCGCTCTCATAGTCGGAATGCTCCTCGACGATCGCCTCGAACTCCGCTATGGCCTTGTCGTACTGCCCCTGCTTGTAGAAGGAGATTCCCTTCCCGAAGTCTCCTTGACCCCAGACCGGGGGAGTACCGGGCAGCAGCGCCAGCAATAGCAGTCCGATTCGGCAGCGGCGGCGTCCGGGCGGCATGGTCACCCCTTCAACGGCATCACTCGAAAACACCGAATGCCTTCCAACGCTCGACTTCCGACTCCGTAGGCACCGAGATGTTCTTGACCTCAAGCTGTCTCAAGAGGTCGAAGACATCGATCATGACCCGGTAAGGGACGTGTCCCTGGGTCTGAATGATCACGGGTTTGCTGGGGTTTTGCCCCATTTTCCCCTGCACGTAGCTGGACATGGCCTCCAGAGACATGGGGGTCTTGTCCACCAGGTACTGGGCTTCACCGGTGATCTTGATGTGAACGGCCTCCTCGGGCTGGACGTCCAACCGCGTCGGATCCTCCTTGGGGAAAGCGAACTGAAGCCCCCGGTTGGACGTAAAGACGGCCGTCAGCATGAAGAAGATGATCAACAGAAAGGCGATGTCGGCCATTGAGGAGGTCGGGACCTCAGGGCTGCGCTGGAGGCGGCTTCGAAGTTTCATTCAGCCCGATTCCTTGACCTCGCGCTCCGTCAGAAGTCCGATACGGCGGGCGCCGTTGGTCCGCAACTGTTCCAGGACACCGTCCACCAACTGATACCGGACGCTCCGGTCCGCCTTGATCAGAAACTCCTTCCTGGGCATGACGGCCACCAAGGCCTTCACCACTGCCCCCAACTCGGCGACCGTGGCCAGTGGGAACGCCGCCGTTTCCCCGTCGGTGAAGCTGATCTCGCCCTGGGGCGAGATCGCCACGATGGCGGCATCCTTGGACACTTCGGTCCGAATCTCCGACTCGGGCAGGCTCACCGAGGTCCGTTCCGGAGAAAAGGAAGTCGTCAGCATGAAGAAAATGATGAGCAGAAAGGCAATATCCGCCATGGATGCGGTGGGAATCCTGGGCACCAGCGCTGCGGACTGTTTCCGTCTCAGCTTCATCAGGAATCACTCGGGGCCGCTTCCGTCAGCCGGCCTCTTCCACCCTGCCTCTCCTCCAACTCGTTGAACGTCTCCAGCAGCATGGAGGAACTCGTCTCCATGTCCAGACCAAGGATCGAGACCCGGTTGCTGAAGTAATTGTACGCGGCCTGGACCGGGAGAGCGACGATGAGTCCCGTGGCCGTGGTCACCAGGGCCTCGGCGATGCCTCCCGCCACCGCCTGCGGGTTCCCAAGCCCCACCTCCGCCAACGCCTCAAACGACGCGATCATGCCGGTGACGGTTCCCAGGAATCCGAACAACGGGGCAATATTGGCCACCGTTCCCAGGATCCAGAGTCCCTTTTCCAGATTGGAAACCTCGTGAAGAGCCACGCTCTCCATCGCCTTCTCGATCTCGTAGTGCGGCTTTCCGTACCTGAGCAGACCCGACTTCAGAGTGCTGGCGACGGGGTGGGTATAGGACTCGCAAACCTCCAGGGAGTGGCGAAGGTCCCCGTCCAGCAACGCCTGGCGGACCGACGAGAAGATGTCCGCCGTGGTTCCTTGAACCCGGTAGTACGTGATCATCCGTTCGAAGATGAATATCAACGCGACTATGGAACAGAGAAGGAGGGCGTACATCATGGGACCGCCCTGCTGGAAATAACTCCACAGGGTTCCCCCGATTGCTACTACCACTGTCCTGTCCTCCTATTGTCCGAACAATAAACCGATCTGCTTGAGTAAATTAGACTGCAAAAGTCGGTGGAAGTATCAATTCAGTCCAAAGAGTCCGGTATCCGACCCCGTGGCACTCGTAAGGAAAAATCATGATAGCCCCGCTTCGCCGGGCAAGTCAAACCGGCCCGGAGCCGGAAGCGGCCCCTCCCAACTGGTTTTTCGCGGTAGGAATGTCGTGCTCCGAAGCGGGCAAACTTCCCCCTGGACTCGCTCTTTTCTCTGTCCTGTTTTCTGTTTCCTCAGAACGTCAGGAGGGGATCCTGACCTGCAGGCGTTTCAGTTTGGCATTCAGGGTGGTCGGTTTGACCTTGAGAAGGCTGGCCGCCTTCCTCTGGTTCCAATTGGCCCGTTCCAGCGCCAGCAGAATCAGATTGCGCTCAAATTCAAGCACCAGTTCCCTGAGGGAACCGTTCTGGGATTGCGGCGGGATTCCATCCAGCCGGCCCGAGATCGAATCCAGAATTTCCCGGGGAAGCAGATCCGATCGGACGCTTGCGCTGGTCCCGGAGAGTACCACTGCACGTTCGATGGCGTTCTCCAGTTCCCTGACGTTTCCGGGCCAGTCGTAGTTCATCAAGACCCTGAGCGCGTCCTGGTCGATGGATTTCATCGTCTTCCCGTTCTCGCGGCTGAAGCGGGTCAGGAAGTGGTGGGCCAGCAGAGGGATGTCATCCTTCCGGTCGCGCAACGGCGCCACGTCCAGGGTGATGACCTTGAGGCGGTAGTAGAGGTCCTCTCGGAATCGGCCTTCCCTGACCGCCAGCTTCAAGTCCACGTTGGTGGCGGCCACGATTCTCACGTCGACCTTGGTGTTCCGCACGCCGCCCACGGGACGGAATTCCCTTTCCTGCAGAACCCGCAACAGCTTGGCTTGGGTCTGCACCGGAACGGTATCGATCTCGTCCAGGAAAATCGTGCCCCCATGGGCGATCTCGAACAGCCCCTTCTTGGTGGCCGTGGCGCCGGTAAAAGCTCCCTTCACGTGCCCGAAGAGCTCACTCTCCAAGAGCTCGGAGGGAATCGAGCCGCTGTTGACCGGGACGAAGGCCCGGTCGCGCCGGGGACTCAGATTGTGAACGGCCTTGGCGACCAATTCCTTCCCGGTACCGCTCTCCCCCGTGATCAAAACCGTGCTGCGGCCCGGGCCCACCTGGGTAATGAGTTCCGTGACCCGCCGGATCGGCTCGCTCTTGCCGACGATGTTCTGGAAGTGACCCTGACGGCGATGAAGACTGGACTTGAGCTGGCGATTCTCCAACTCGAGTCGCCGTTGCCGGATGCCGTTCTTGATGACCAGCAGCAACTCTTCGTTGCGAAACGGTTTGGTCACGAAGTCGAACGCTCCCAGCCGGGTCGCCTGCACCGCGTTTTCAATGGACGCATAGGCCGTGACCATGATGACGGCCAGGTCAGGATCCAGCTCCAGGATCTTCTCCAACGTCTCAAGTCCGCCGATGCCGGGAAGCATGAGATCCAGAAGCACCAGATCCACCGGCTCGCGTCGAATCAACTCGACGCCCTCCTCCCCCGAGGAAGCAAGGAGAACCTGGTGACCGCCGCCGGCGACGACTCGCGAGAAGACTTCCCGCATGATCTCTTCGTCGTCGATGATCAGAACCGTGGACCGGGATGTCATTGAACCCTTTTCACGGGCAGATGGACCGTGAACGTGCTTCCCTCGCCCGCCTGGCTTCTCGCCTGAATCCGGCCCTCATGCTCCTGCACGATTCCATAACAGACCGAGAGCCCCAGGCCGGTTCCCTTACCGACGTCCTTGGTGGTGAAGAAGGGGTCGTAGATTCGGTGCAGAACGTCGCCGGGAATGCCCTTTCCACTGTCTTCCACCTCCACCACGAGCCCTGAGTTCCTGTGGGAGGTGCGGACCGTGATGCTCCCTCCGTCCGGCATGGCGTCATTGGCATTCATCAGCAAATTGACGAAAACCTGCTGCAGCTTGCCCTCATGGCCCCGGGTGCGGGGCAGAGCGGGATCGAGGTGGAGACTGACCTCCACCCCCTGGCTCCAGAGTTGATGCTCCAGCAGGGACACCGTCTCCAGCATCAGGGAATTGACGTTGACTTCACGGAATTCGCCGTCCCGGACACGGGCGAAATTGACCAGGTTGTTGACGATCCGCGAGGCTCGAAAGCTCTGTTTTTCGATCTTCTCCAACAGGTCGCGCCGGGAGTCGGAAGCAGGGGTCGAATCCAGCAGCAACTGCGTGTAGCTCGAGATCCCGGCCAGAGGGGTATTGACCTCATGCGCCACACCCGCCGCCAGGAGGCCGATGGAGGTGAGCTTCTCCGCCTGGACCAGTTGATCCTCCAACTGCTGCTTCTCCGTGACGTCGTCGAAGAGCAGCAGAGTTCCGGTAAGGACGTCATCCTGGGCCACGAAGGGCGAGAGATGGACATTCACGAGGCGCTCCTCGCCTGAGGAGGACTTGAGACGCGTCTTGTCCAGGCGTGCCACCTTTGGAATCCGCCAGCGAGAGCTGCCCAGCGCTTCCGTCACGGATCGGAGCAGGTCCGGGGGAAAGACATGGTCGATGCTCCGGCCGACCGCCTGGCTCGCCTCCAGGCCGTAGAACGTCTCCATGAACGAGTTCCAGACTCGGACGGCGCCTTCCGAATCGACCACCACCACTCCCGCGGTGATGCTCTGGATGACGCTTTCGTTGTAGCTCTTGAGTCTTTGGAGTTCGCCCGCCTTGGTTTCCAACGAACGGTAGAGCACGGCGTTGTCCATGGCAGTCGCCGCATAACCGGCCAGCGCCGCCAGCAACTCCAAATCTTCGCTGTTCAAGGCGTCGCCGTTGGCCCGATCCCCCAGTCCCAACTGGCCGATGACGCGGCCATGGGTCTCAAGGGGCTGGAGAGTCCGGATTCCCAAGGCCGCCAGCCGGGTCCGGTGTCCCGCCTCCTCGTCCCTGCCGCCGAAATCCGGCGCCAACCGCTCCGCCCGGCCGTGGCCGCCGCCCCAAGCCGGACCCGGCAGCAGTATCGGACTTTCCTGGTCAACGCCGCCGTTCACGCCGCGGGAGTGGTAAAGGAAGAACCTGCCGGGCCGTTCCGGGGAGCGGAGAAAGACGGCCACGGGACGGACCGTGAAGGTCTGCTCGATCCGGGCGCAAACCCGCTCCGCCAAACGCGGCAGGCTGAACTCCGAGTTCAGGCTCTTGCCGAAATCCGCAAAAGACTGACGGTAATCGTAGGTCTCGGGATAGTAGTAGCGGTCCAACCGCTGCTGAATCTTGTCCTTCACCGGTGCGAACAGGAAAGCCGCCACCAAGGCCGAAACGGCGAACACCGAGAAATCGGAATGGGGAGAGAGTCCGAACAGCGTCCCACCGACCAGCAGGACCACCCCCACGTAAAAGACCAGGAGGACCCAACTGGCCAGGACGTAGGCCGCGCTTTCGCGAAAGATCAACTCAACGTCCATCAACCGGTAGCGGATGATGGCGTAACCGAAACACAAGGGAAGGAGCGCCAGACTCAGGATCGACATCTCCATGACGGGATGTATGGGAAAACCCATGAAATAGGGTCCCGCATACAGAATCAAAAACGGAGCCAGGGCGATGAGGGTCCCATGGGAAACCCACATCATCTGCCTGCGGTGAAGGGGAGTCCGCGCCTGCCGGCCGGACTGGATGAGCAAACCGGCTCCGAGACAGAAGAAGACTCCCAAATGGGACAGGTGAATCTTGTCAAAAAAGTGAGCGACCCCCGGACTTCGCGGCAACCCCAACGGCTGCAGGGATCCCAGGAACCAGGCCACGTGGATCGCCAAAAGCACGAACGCCGGCAGATAGAAGGCAACACCCAGCCTTCCCCGGCGGTCCAGCCATCGTTGGGCCTCGGGAAACGTCGCGCAGAAGTGGAGAAACAAGGGAGGAAGGACCAGCAGCGCCACCGATCCGATCCAATAAACCAGGAGATCGAAGGAATCGCTGCGACCCGAGTACCGGTACAGAAAGAGGCAGAACGAGACCAGGCACAGCACAAAAAAGTGGAGCGCGCCCGCCGACTCGTGCTTGCGCAGGAAAACGAACAATCCGATGGCCAGATGGAGCAGCGCGACAAGCACCAGAAGACCGTCGGTCCGGCCGAGTCCCGGCTCGACCTCCAGTTGAACCTGGTGTTGGCGCCGGTCGCCTCCCGGTGTTTTCTGGACCAGATAGGTCGCCGGCATGCCAATGGAACCGGACCCGGCCAAGACTTCCATCACCTCGACGTAGTCGTCGAGAGACCGGATCTCGATACCCCCCAGTTCCACCAGCCGGTCTCCCGGCTCGATTCCGGCACGCGGGCCACCGGCCCCAGGATCGTGGATCCGGTGGGCGAGGACGTCCCCGCTACTTCCTTCGGTCCAGACGATTCCGTCGGAGACCTCGCCCCAAGTCGACCGGTCCAGAAGATTCAGGACGCCGACATAGACGGCGACGGCAGAGGCCAGGACGACCAGGATAGCCTTCAGTTGGAAGCCACGAAGCATGAACGGCTCCCCTCAGAAACGGCCGTCAACGGAAACGATGCACACGTCTGCGGCGCTTTTCACAGTCCCTCCAACTCCCCATCTGTTACTCGCAAGATCGGTGCCACCTGTCGGTCCGCACCCGAAATGTCTTGGGACGAAGAGGGATACTCGGCCGTGGGAGGAAGCCGGCGCGCCATTGACACGGGTTCAGATCCAATCTCTCGTATGAGATCCAATAAATTAGATAGCCGACATGGGCCCTTGGATCGGAGCTTGCCGGGAGTCCCGCTTCCGACAATGGCGGGGACAGCGGTGGGAAATCAGAACCTGACCGTGACTCCTCCCCGAACGGACCTTGGGTTCTGGGCCAGGACGACGCTTCCACCCGGACCGTTGGAGATCACGCCAAGGTCCTCATTGGTGAGATTGCGGATATCCAGCAGTGCCTCGATCCGACGTCCGTTGAGGAAGTCCAGGCCGAGAAAACTCAAGACGCTGTCGGGAATGGGAATGATCTGGCGAATAAAGAGATTCAGACCCTTGTTGCCGGTCTCGTAGACATCCGAGAGAGCGTTCAACGGGGTCACGGGATCTCCATCCGTCACGAACTTGACCACGGTCGTCAACTCGGTCCGAGTCGTCGGGATGAGCACGCCCAGCTCGGAAGCGACAGCACCGTAGCCTCTTCGTTTCAACAGTGCGCCGACATCCGGCGTTTCCAGCACCAGCGTGTACCCGGCAGGAATCACACTGACGGCCGAGCCGCGGATATAGGAAACACCGGCTCGAACATTGCGGCTGATTCCCTGCCGCAGCGTCAACCGGTTGCCCCAGGTCCGGGCCTGATCATCTGTCAGCCGAACCAGGTCCGGGTCCGGAGAATTCGCGAAAAAGGCCATGAAGGGGACGGTTCCGCCGAAGAACTGGTCCTGGAAGCGGACCAGCTCCAACTCGGTGTCGTCCCAGAGCGTGTAGGACATGCTGCCCTGGAAGTGGCGCGAGGTGCCGAATTCCAATCGGTTGTCGATCCAGGAGATCTTGACGGCATCCGAGAGGCCCAGGGAACGGCCGTCCTCCAGAGTCACGGAATTCTGGTAGAGAGCGGGCCGTTTCGACGCCATGGTGAGGCGCAGACGGGCTCGGGGGACCGGTCGCAGGGTCAACTCGGCACTCGGACTCAGTGTCGAATAGTTGTAGATCGACCGGACCCTGTTCAGCTCCAGCCCCCAGGTCAGGTCCAGCGTGTCGCCCCACGAGAACCGGTCTTCAAAACCCACGCTGAGGATGTTGGTGGTGCCGGCGGCATTGGTGAAATCCAGGTCGCGCCCCAGGGAGCCAGGATTCCCCAACAGGGCCATTCTGGGTTGGTGGACGCCGATCCGGCCGTGGCCCAGGTACAACCTGATCGAGTGCCGCTCGCTCAGCGACTGGTCCATGAACGCCTTGATCCGCCAGAGCGCATCCTCGCCCGAATTCAACTGGCCCGCGAAGATGTAGTCGCGGCCGCCGGGCAGGCTCTGCACCATGGCGAAGTTGGCCGTGGTCGCGCCCGCGGAGTCGTCGGGAAGGCGGAGATAGTCGCCGCCATGGCCGGCATTGGAATAAACCTGGAAAACCGCGCTTTCGAACCAGGGATTGGTCTTTCCTTCCAGCAGTTCGGGAAGATGGCGGAAAATAAGCCGGGGGTCGGCGTTGCGAAACAGCGCCTTGAAGCTGACGTTTCGGCCTCCCAGCCCTTCGACATCCAGCAGATCCTGCAACACCAGGGTCATCACCGCCGTCTGCCCGGGAAGAATCTCCACCGGAGCCGCCTTCCGCACCGCGTACTGACTGCTCTTGACCAGGACTCTGTAGGAACCCGCCCTCATATTCTTGAAGAACAGGCGCCCCGAAGCGTCGCTGCGGGTGAGAACGGGCAGGCCCTCGTCGGAGGAGTCTTCCGTCAGAGTGACCAGAACGTCGGAAACCGGAAGCCCGGATTCGTCTTGCACCAGCCCCAGGAGTTGTCCCCGGGCGGACGCCCGCGCCGATACTCCGGACAGAGCTATGAGGGCACAGACGAGAATCAGACGAACTGAAAAGCGACCTATTGAAGGACAGGCCATAAGTTTTCTTTCAATTGCACATTGTAGGCATCGTCATCACGTTAGTCAATCCGCGGCAAATTCCCGAAACTGCGACTGCTCCCGGACCACCCCTTTTTCTCTCGGTATTTCACCGGGCCGGACCGGCCGTTCAGTCTCGTGCAGGCTCCTTCCCACTCTGGCTCCGAGTGTATACTCCGGCCATGACGCCGGTTTTCAATCCTGATCCCGTCTCATGATCGTTCACGGGGTCCATGCCGTCCGGGAGGCGCTGGCGGCGGAGATTCCCAAGGTCGAGAAGATTCTGATCCGGAGGCGGAGTCTGAATCCAAGGCTGCAGGGAATCGTCCAAGCGGCTCGCCGCCGCGGCATTCCGGTCGAAGTCGAGGCCGTGTCCCGGTCGTCAGCCGCCGGCCGGCGGCAGCGTCACGAGGAGGTCTCGGCCCGGGTTTCCGGGGCTGCGCCGGTCCCTCTCGAGTCGATCCTGCAGCAGAGGCCGAGCTTGCTGCTCGCCGTCGACGGCGTCCAGGACCCCAACAATCTGGGGGCTCTCCTGAGAACCGCGGAGGCCGTCGGCGTCGACGGAGTTCTGATCCCGCGGCGCCGTTCCTGCTCCATTACTTCCGGCGTCGTCAGCGCCAGCGCCGGAGCCGCCCTTCATCTGAAGATCTGCCGTATCTCCAACCTGTCTCGAACCCTGGACCAACTCAAGCAGGCGGGATTCTGGATCGTGGGTCTGGATCCGAAGGGCTCGACCGGCCTGAACCAGATCGACACCACGCTGCGGCTGGTGGTGGTCGTGGGTGGTGAACACCAGGGTCTGCGCCGACTCGTGCGCCGGCAGTGCGACTACCTCGCGGCCCTGCCCATGCAGGGACGGGTCGCATCCCTGAACCTGTCGGTGGCGGCGGGAGTCCTGCTGTACCACATCTCCTTTGGCAGGGCTAAGCAGGCTCCAGAATCAGGTTCCGCCAGCGGTCCACACGACCCTTGAATCCGGGAGGAATCAAAGTGGTGGCGCTGTATTCGCTGATCACGGCGGGCGACTTGAGCCGGGTTCCGGGCCGTAGCCGGTCGCGATCGTAGAAGCGGGTCACACGGCGCTTTCGCCCGAAGAAAACCTTTCTTTTTCCTTGGGCAATGGCCCGGGGCCGCTTCTTCGGAATGGCGGCAGCCTCCGGAAGCGGCAACTCGGAATGGTTGCCGAAGGCCCGGACGCGCAGTGTCACCACCTCCACGGAGAGACCGGGATTGGAGTATCCGTAGAGCCTCTCATGCTTCTTGTGAAAAGCCCGCAACAAGTTGCGTGAGTAGGGGACGTTGATTTCGTAACCCTGTCCCAGGTAGCGAAGGTCCACGCTCCGCTGCACCTCGATCCGCTTCTCCTCAAACCCATCCCGAACCAACTGGCGGCGCGCCCGATCCACCAGGGGCGCCACCCTTTTCCGGAGGCGGCGGGCCACGCTGGCGTTGCTGAAGGTGAGACGGACGGTGCGGGAGAGGTCCCGGACGACCTGCGAGTCCATCATCCCCCAAGCGGAGACCAGACCCGGGCTGGGAGGAACCATGACCCGCGGAATCATCAGAGACCGGGCCAGCTCGCAGGCGTGGAGCCCGCCCGCGCCCCCGTAGCTCACCAGTGTGAAGTCCCGGGTGTCGTAGCCCTTTTCCAGGGAGATCACGCGCAAGGCCGTTTCCATCTGGGTGTTTGCGATCTTGATGATTCCCTCGGAAAGCTCCTCGGGTGACCAGGAATGCTCCTGGAGCCGGTTGGAAAGCTGTTTCAGGTACTTGGGCAACCGGTCTGAATCGAGTCTCATCTCTCCGCCCAGAAAGCGCTCGGCGTCGATTCTGCCCAAAAAGAGGTTGGCGTCGGTCACGGTGATGCTCCGCCCCCTCCCGTAGCAGACGGGACCCGGACGGGACCCTGCGCTTCGGGGACCCACCCGCAGCAGCCCTCCGGAATCGACCCATGCAATGGAGCCTCCGCCCGCGCCGACGGAACGAATGGGAATCGTCTGGACGGGCAGGGGAAGGCGGTCCACCTCGGCCTCTCCCGTGCTGGGGACCCGCTGGTCGCAGAGGCAGACATCCGTGGACGTGCCCCCCATGTCCAAGGTGATGATCCGGCCGTAGCCGGCCTGCCGGGCCAGCTTGAAGGCTCCCACGACTCCTCCGGCCGGTCCCGAAAAGAGGGTTCTCACCGGATCGACGGAAGTCGACGCGAGCGGCACCGTCCCCCCGTTGGACTGCATGACCGAGAGACGGCCCCCCTCCAGCAACGGGCTCGAGCTCAAAGCGTCCAGATAGCGGTCGACCACCGGCGTCAGGTAGGCGTTGATGACCGTCGCCGACGTGCGCTCGTATTCGCGAAACTCGGGCAGGATGCGGCTGGAGAGGCTGACCGGTATTCCGGTGTCCCGCAACGCCTTGCCGACCAGGTCCTCGTGGCGTGGATTGATGTAGCTGTGCAGCAGGACGACCGCGACGGCCTGGGGCGACTTGCGCCGCACCCTTTCCAGGAGCCGATCCAGAGTCTCCCGTTTCAGCGGCTCCAGCCGCGCGCCATCGTGAAGCGTCCGCTCCTGGATTCCGATGCGCCGGCTGCGGGGGACCAGCGGCGCGACCCGGCCGGCGGTCAGATTGTACAGATGCGCCCGGTTCTGGCGGCCGATCTCCAGAATGTCCTGGAAACCCTCGGTCGTCACCAGAAGGATCTTGGCCCCCTTGCGCTCCAGCAAGGCGTTGGTGCCGACGGTGAAGCCGTGTTGAACCAGAGCGGGGGCGTCGCCGAGAATGCGGGCCAACCCCTCCAGGACTGCCTTTTCCGGCGTCGCCGGCGTCGAGGGCAGCTTGAGGGATTCGATCCGGCCTTCGCGGCAGACCACGAAATCGGTGAAGGTGCCGCCGGTGTCGATCCCGACCCGCAGCAGAGACCCGGGATCAGGGAGACCCTTCATCACACGCTGTCCCGTGTTTCTTCCTGCAATCCGATCAATCTGAATCCGGCCCCGCGGCCCGGCGCCCACGCCGTCCCCGCCGACCGGTTCAGGCCTGAGAAGATGCTACAATACCGAAGATTCGGGAAACCTGACAAGCGTTCCCCGGGGCGCTTTCCGACCCTTGACTTCGCCGGCATCATGAAGCGGCTCGAACGACTCCGGAGGATCTACTGGACGGGAGCGCTTCTCGCCTTCTCCGCGCTCCTGGTCCTGGCAGCCGTTCTCTTTCTGAACCCGACTTCCGTCGGCAACCCGCAGTTCGTCTCGAATCTGACTCTCTGGTCCGCGGTCTGGGCCATCTATTTCATCGTGGCCCTGACGCTTCTCTTCATTTTCGCCCGGAATCTCATCAAGCTGTTTTTCGAGCATCAATCCAGGCGGGAAGGCACCCGCCTGAAGCGGAAGCTGGTGCTGACCCTGACCATCATTTCCCTGTTTCCGGCTCTGATCTACTTTTTCGTCGCAACCGGACTGATCAACGAAAACCTCAAGCTCTGGTTCAGTTCCCCCTCCGAGGACCTTCTGGAAGCGTCTGAAATCATTGCCTCGAACTATTACGAAGAGAAGAAGACCGTGAGCATGGTTGCGGCCCGCACCCTCGGCGGCCGGATCGATTGGGCCGGCTTCTCTTTCGATTCCGCATTGCGCGGCCGCATTGCCGAGCTCGGGTTCGACGGCCTGATGCTGGTGGATCGGGACCGGAAGGTCCGATTCCGGCAGGGCGATTGGGAGGATGCTCCGTGGGACCTTGCGCTGGACCATGTCCTGGACGGCAGGGAGTACTATGACGTCTCCTCTCAGGCCGACCTGAACCTGCGGAGGTTCGTCGACCGGGGATTGGCCGCGGTTCCGGCCCGAGGTTCCGACGGATCGGTGGTGGGGGGCCTGGTGGCCAGCTTCGCACTGCCCGACAGCGTCAAATTCCGCATTGGGGAAATGCAGGACGCGGCGGCGAGGCACCGCCAGTTGATGAGCAGCCGGCAACAGTTCGAAAACAACTACTTCCTGATCATGACCGTCACCACCTTGATCGTGGTGGTCGTTTTCGTCTGGCTGGGCACCTATATGGCCAGACGGATCACGGTTCCGCTGGAGGCCCTGGCCCAGGGCGCGCGGGAGCTTGCCGAAGGGAACCTGGACCACCGGGTGGAGCAGAAGGCGGTGGACGAGTTGGGCATCCTGGTGGACTCCTTCAACCGGATGGCCGACGAGATTCGCCAAAGCCGGCGGCGGCTGGAGCAGGCCAACGCCGAGTTGCGGGAGACCAACGAGCGCCTGGACGAACGCCGGAAGTACATCGAGACCATCCTGGAGAATATCGCCACCGGCGTGGTGAGCGTCGATCGGAACGATGTGATTCGCACCGTCAACCAGGCGGCGATGGAAATGTTCGGTGCGGGGCCGGAGCAGATCCTGAACCGGCCCTTGAGCAGCGTTCTGGAGCCGGATGTCTACGCCGATTTTCAGGACATGAAAAAACGGGTGAGCCTGTTCAGCACCGATCGGCGCCGGGTCAATTTCAAGCACGGCCAGGGCCAACCGCCGCTGACCGTCACCGCCACCACCACCAACCTGCCGTTCAAGAACGGCGTCGAGCACCTGGTGGTCCTGGACGACTTGACGGAGCTGATCCGGGCGGAGAAATTCGCCGCCTGGCAGGAGGTCGCCAAGCGACTGGCTCACGAGATCAAGAACCCGCTGACACCGATTCAACTCTCGGCCGACCGCATCCGGAACCGCTTCCACAGGATCGAGCGGACCCTCCCCGGAACTCGCGAGACCCGCCGGTTTGGCGAAACCTTGACGGAAGCGACGGCTCTGATCACCACGGAGGCGGCTACGCTCAAAACCCTGGTCGAGGAGTTTTCCCGTTTCGCCCGGCTTCCCATCTGCCATCCCGTGGAGGTCGATCCGGCCAGGCTGGTGGAACAGACCCTGGCCCGTTACGACGGCGCGTTGAAGAGCGTGGGGGTGAGCACCCACTTCGATCCCCGCATCAGGACGGTGCGCTGGGACCCGGTCCAGATCCAGCGGGTGTTCGTCAACCTGATCGACAACTCCCTCGACGCCCTGGTGGAAGTCAAGGGCCGCCGCCGGATCGGGATTCGCAGCCGCTGCGATCCGGACCGGGGTTCGGTGGTGGTGGAATTCGAAGACAACGGAACCGGGATCTCCCCGGAAGATTACGAGAATCTCTTCCTTCCCTACTTCTCCACCAAGAAGCGGGGCACGGGTCTGGGACTGGCCATCGTCAGGCAGATCGTCTCCGAGCATGACGGCTTCATCCGGGCGGAACGGAACGAGCCCCGCGGCACCCGATTCATCATGGAGTTTCCGTCCGCATGATCGGCGAGGCCGGCAAGACTCGGGGGCACGACCCGCTCAGGACCGGACGCCATCCCGGAATCCGGCTGTTGATCGTCGACGACCACCGGAGCGTGCTCCGTTCGTTGGCTGGAGTCCTGGGAGACGAGGGCTACCTGGTGGAAACGGCGGCCAGCGCCGAGGAAGGGCTGCGCCTCGTGGACCGGACCACCTACGACGCCATCTTCCTCGATATCTGGTTGCCCGGCATGGACGGGATCGATGCCCTCAAGCGGATTCGAGCCCGGCGCCCCCGCCAGTACGTCATCATGATCTCCGGCCACGGCACCATCGAGACGGCGGTCCAGGCCACCAAGTTGGGAGCCTACGACTTCATCGAGAAACCGCTGGCCCGCGACAAGGTCCTGCTGGTGCTGAGCCATGCGCTCAAGCAGAAGCGCCTGGAAACGGAAAACCGGAGCCTGAAGGACCTCGTCCGGCAGGAGACGGTCATGATCGGCACCTCGGTGCCGATGCAGGCGCTCCGGCAACAGATCGACTTCGCGGCCCCCACGGAAGGAAGGGTGGTCATTTACGGCGAGAACGGCACCGGCAAGGAACTGGTGGCGCGATTGCTCCACCTCAACAGCGCCCGCCGCGAGGGGCCCTTCGTCGAAGTCAATTGCGCGGCCATTCCGGACGACCTGATCGAGAGCGAACTGTTCGGCAGCGTCAAGGGAGGGTTCACCGGGTCGACCGAGAACCGGAAGGGGCGCTTCAAGCTGGCCGACGGCGGCACTCTCTTTCTGGACGAAGTGGCGGACATGAGCCTCAAGACCCAGGCCCGGGTCCTGCGGGTGCTGGAGAATCAACGATTTTATCCGGTAGGCAGCCAACGGCCCACCGAGGTAGATACGCGCGTCCTGGCGGCGACCAACAAGGACCTGGAGAAGCAGATCGAAACCGGACTGTTCCGGGAGGACCTCTTCTTCCGGCTCAACGTCATCCCCTTCGAAGTCCCGCCGTTGCGGGAACGCAAGGAGGACATTCCTCAGCTTCTGGACTACTTCATGGAGGTGCTCAGTCCTCATCATGGGAAACCGGCCAAGATCATTCCTCCGGAAGTCCGGGACCGGCTCCTCCGTTATCACTGGCCGGGGAACGTCCGCGAACTCCGCAACATCGTCGAAAGGTGGATTATCATGGTCCCCGGCGGCCGGGTGAAACTTTCTGACCTGCCCCGGTCGATCCTGGACGGGCCCGGCGCCTCCCGGCCGGAAGCCTGGAGCTGGCAGGAAGCGCGTTCGGCGTTCGAGTCCGATTTCCTGACCCGGAAGCTGCAGCAATATGGCGGCAACATTTCCAGAACGGCCGCCGAGATCGGGATGGAGCGTTCTCACCTGCACCGGAAACTCAAGGCCCACGGGATCAGCGTCGGCGCTTCGCGCGGAAAGCGCGGGGGCCGGCAGGAGCATTCGGATCCGGCCCGGGGACGAAAGGTGAACCGCTGACCGATTCGGGATCGAAGTTCATGCAGGCACTGATGGCATCCTTCGTCGCTCATTTGAGGTTCGAGAAGAACTACTCCCCCCACACCGTGGAGAGCTACTCCCGCGACCTGGACCAATTCCTCCGCCACCTGACTGACGGCCGCACCGACAGAGAGATCAAGCCTTCCGATCTGGACCACATCACCATCCGGGAATTCCTGAGCCGGTTGAGCCAGGCGGGGAACCGGAAGGTGACCATCGCCCGGAAACTGTCGGTATTGCGGTCCTTCTTCCGCTACCTTTACCGGGAGGGCCACCTGGACCAGAACCCGGCCAAGTTGGTGCGGACTCCCCGCCAGCCACTCAGGACACCCCGTTTTCTCTCCCTTTCGGAGGTCGAATCCATCCTCAGTCTGCCTCCGGCGAAGACCGTGAAGGGAATCCGGGACCAGGCCATTCTGGAACTCCTCTATGCCAGCGGCCTGCGGGTGGGAGAGCTGGTCGGCCTGAACCTCATCGATCTCTCCATGAACCGCCGGCTGGTGCGGGTCCGCGGGAAGGGGAACAAGGAGCGGGTGGTCCCCTTCGGAGAACCTTCCCGTGCGAGTCTGGCCGCCTACCTGGAGGCCAGGAGGCGCATCCTGGCCAAGCGCAAGGACCGTCCGCAAACCCCAGCCCTGTTCCTGAATCTGCGCGGAGGCCGCCTCACCGCCCGCTCGGTCCAGAGAAACCTGGGGGCCTACATCCGGCAAGCGGCCTTGCTGCTGGACGTCCACCCGCACCTTTTTCGCCACTCCTTCGCCACGCACCTGCTCAACAACGGCGCCGACCTGCGCTCGATTCAGGAACTCCTGGGACATGAGAGCCTCTCCACTACCCAGCGCTACACCCACGTCTCCATCGAGCACCTGCAGAAGGTCTACCGGGACGCCCACCCCAAGGCCTGACGGAGGAACGATTTCCAATCGGCCGGCTCCCCCTTGTTCGGACAGGTCCAAAGAATCGGCGGTTGGAAACCGCCGCTCCTGCGGGAATCGGCGGTTTGGAAACCGCCGCCCCTTCGGGAATCACCGGTTGGGAAACCGTCGCTCCTCGGGAGTCGTTCGGGATTTGGAATCGGTCTGCGGGCCCCTCGGTTTCTCCCCAGGACCCACCGGTTCGGTTGCCAGAAGACACCCGTCTCTGCTAGATTGACGCGCGAACGAAGAAGAAAATGTTGACTAAGGAACAGAAAGAAGAGCTCATCAGAGGCTACCAACTGCACCGAACCGATACCGGCTCGCCCGAAGTCCAGGTTGCCATTCTGAGCCACCGTATCGGTTACCTCACTGAACACTTCAAATCCCACAAGAAAGACCACCACTCCCGGCGGGGGCTGTTGAAACTCGTCGGTCAGCGGCGTCGGCTTCTGGACTATCTGAAGCGGATCGACTTCGGCCGCTACAAGGAGTTGATCGGTCACCTGGGAATTCGCAAGTGAACAGCGGTACGCCCAACCATAGTGTTTCCGAATCTTGACCCCGGCGACCCTCCGGCCACCGGCTTTCGAGCCGGACGGAAAACGGCACTCACACCCCCGGTGAGAATCTGCCCATACGGTTGCCGCGACGGCTGAGAACGGTTTCACGCACCGTAAAACCCTTAAAGGAGAAGGAATGTCGGAGAAAATAGAAGTTCACCTGGACGGTAAAGTCCTTTCCATCGAAACCGGAAAAATGGCCAAGCAAGCCGACGGCGCCGCCGTCGTTCGCCTCGAAGAGACGATGGTCCTGGTTTCGGCCTGTTCCCAACGCGAGCCTCGGGAGAATTTGAGCTTCTTCCCGCTGACTTGCGACTACCGGGAATACACCTATGCCGCGGGCAAGATTCCGGGCGGCTTTTTCAAACGGGAGGGCAGACCCACCGAAAAAGAGGTCCTGACGAGTCGCCTCATCGACCGTCCCATCCGCCCGCTCTTCCCGGACGGCTATGCTTGCGAGACCCAGATCGTGGCCATGGTGATGTCGGCCGACCCGGAGACGAACCCGGATATTCTGGCTCTGAATGGCGCGTCGGCGGCACTGGCCCTGTCCGACATCCCCTTCCCGTTTCCCCTCGGGGCGGTGCGGGTGGGCCGCGTCGACGGCCGCTTCGTCCTCAACCCCAGCTATTCCCAGTTGGAAGAGAGCGATCTGAACCTGATCCTGTCCGGCTCGTGGGACGGCATCACCATGGTGGAAGCCACGATGCGGGAGGTCTCGGAAAAGGTCGTCGTCGATGCCATCGAATACGGTCACGAGCATGGCATCCGGCCCGTTATCCAGGGGATTCGCGAGCTGGCGGAACGCCGTCCGGTTGCCAAACGGACCGTGGAGCCCGGATCGCTCGACCCGGAACTCGTGGACCAGGTCGAGGCCCTGGCCAAGGAGAAAATTCTGGAGGCTCTCCATACCCCCGGAAAATTGGCCAGCGAACGAAACATGAGTGACGCCAAGCGTGACGTTCTCGATTCCATCCCCGATGAAACCGGCGAAAAGAGAGCCGAGGCGGGAGTCTGCTTCAACCGGCTCAAGGAGAGGCTGTTCCGGGAACGGCTGCTGCAGGATGGACGCCGTCCCGACGGGCGCAGTTTCGACCAGGTGAGGGCCGTCTCCAGCGAAGTGGGCCTGTTGCCGCGGGCGCACGGATCGGCCCTTTTCACGCGAGGCGAGACCCAGGCCCTGGTGACGTCCACGCTGGGAACCGGAGATGACGCCCAGCGCCTGGATCTGCTCACCGGGGAGAGCTCGAAACGCTTCATGCTCCACTACAACTTCCCGCCCTTCAGCGTGGGGGAGGTGAGATTCCTGAGGGGCCCGGGCCGGCGGGAAATCGGGCACGGAGCCCTGGCGGAGAGAGCCGTCACGCCGATGCTTCCATCGGAGGAGGAGTTCCCCTACACGGTCCGAGTGGTATCGGACATCCTGGAGTCCAACGGCTCTTCGTCCATGGCTACCGTCTGCGGCGCCGTCATGGCGCTGCAGGACGCAGGCGTGCCGCTCAAGGGACCCATCGCCGGCATCGCCATGGGACTGGTCAAGGAGGGAGACGACTATGCCGTCCTGTCGGATATCGCCGGATTCGAGGACCACTACGGCGATATGGACTTCAAGGTCGCCGGCAGCCGGAACGGGATCACCGCCCTGCAGATGGACATCAAGATCGCGGGGGTCACGCGAGAGATCATGGAGGAAGCGCTGCTCCAGGCCCGGGAGGGCCGGCTGCACATCCTCGATCGGATGGCCGCGACCATAGCCGAGCCGCGCCCCGACATTTCCAAATTGGCGCCTCGTATCGTCACCATCAAGATCCCGGTCAAGAAGATCGGCGGGGTCATCGGTCCCGGCGGGAAGATGATCCGCAGCATCATCGATCAGACGGGAGTGAAGATCGACATCGAAGACGACGGCACGGTCAACATCGCTTCCACCAGCAGCGAGGCGACCGAAAAGGCGATCCGGATCATTGAAGATCTGACGGCCACCGCCGAAATCGGGAAAACCTATCTGGGGACGGTGATGAAGGTGGTGGACTTCGGAGCCTTCGTCGAGATCTTCCCGGGCACGGAAGGGCTGCTGCACATCTCCGAAGTCGCGGAACATCGGATCCGGGACATCCACCAGGAGATCAGCAATGGGGACAAGATGATGGTGAAGGTCCTCAATGTCGACGACAACAACAAGATCCGGCTCAGCCGCCGCGCCGTGCTCAGAGACCAGCAAGGGGATCGGGAACAGCAAAGGGATCGGGGGCAGCCGCGGCAGCCACGCCGTACGGACCATCGACGACGTCCCGGGCGTCGAGAGCAACAGGGGAATCGCCGGAGGCGCCGCCGGCAGCGCCGATGATCCCGGAATCGCTGAAGCAGGCCCTCCGCAACTTCAAGGAGGGCCGCCTGCCCGAGAGGGAGTTGCTCCGGCTGCTCCACGACCTGCCTTACGAAGATCTGGATTTTGCCAAGGTCGACCACCACCGGAGTCTTCGGCAAGGCTTTCCCGAGGTCGTTTTCGGGAGGGGCAAGAGTCCGGACCAGATCCTCCGGATTGCGGAGGCGTTGCTGGAGAACCACTCGAACCTGCTCATCACTTCCACCAGCGAGGAAGTCCACATCCGGCTGAAGGCGTCCTGTCCGGAAGCCGTGTTCCACAGCCGAAGCCGGATCCTGGAGGTGGTCCGGGATCCGGCCGATCGGGGCCGGGGCACCATCGGGGTCTTCGCCGCCGGCACCGCGGACATCCCGGTCGCCGAAGAGGCCCTGGTCACGGCAAGGGTCATGGGCAACAAAGCCGTCCCCTGCTACGACGTGGGCGTGGCGGGGCTGCATCGGATCCTGGGGCAACGGGAGCTGTTGGCGTCATGCACGGTGGTGATCGCCGTCGCCGGCATGGAGGGAGCCCTTCCCAGCGTGGTGGGCGGCCTGGTCGATCTGCCGGTGATCGCGGTTCCCACCAGCGTGGGATACGGGGCTTCCTTCGGCGGCCTGGCCGCGCTCCTGGGCATGCTCAACAGTTGCGCGGCGAACGTGTCGGTGGTCAACATCGACAACGGGTTCGGCGCCGGCTACGTGGCCAGCATGATCAACCGTCGGCGGGACTCCGACTGACCCGGACTGATTCTGGTAACTTCTAACCGGAATCTCTCACCGGCTCACTGAGGGCACGACAAGGAAAGGACCTTTTTCGGGCGCACACCGGCTCGGCATGTGAAGTCATCCGGGCTCCGCCGGTTGCGGCCCCGATCACGACTCAGGGATGAAGTTCGACGACCGGATCGTGGAACAGATCCGCAACAGCATCAATATCGTGGATCTGATCGGCGGCTACCTCCCCCTGAAGAAGCAGGGGCAGAACCACTCCGCCCTCTGTCCCTTTCACGCCGAAAAGACCCCTTCGTTTCTGGTCAGCGAAAGCAAGCAGATCTTCAAGTGTTTCGGGTGCGGCTCCGGCGGGGACATCTTCAAGTTCATCATGCTGATGGAAAACCGGACCTTTCCCGAATCGGTGAAGTTTCTGGCGGAGCGCTCGGGCATCGCGGTCCGTCAGTCGGAGGCGAGTCAAAACCCGCGGACCCAGCGGACGCAGCGCCTGCGTCAAGCCATGGAACTGGCCGGGAAACTCTACCGCCGGTTCCTGGAGCGGTCGGGAGCGGCCAGGGACTATCTGCAGAACCGGCAGATCAACGCTGAAACCGTCGAGCGATTCCAGGTCGGCTATGCCCCGGGCGGCGGTCAATTGGTTACCGAGCTTCGCCGGGAGGGTTTTACGAATCAGGAACTGATGGCCTGTGGCCTGGTCAAGGAAGGAAGAGGGGGCCGCCCCTACGAGTACCTTCGCCAGCGTGTGATATTTCCGATCCGGGATCTGCAAGGGAGGATCGTGGCCTTCGGCGGACGCGTCATGGGAGACGGCGTCCCCAAGTACCTGAACTCTCCCGACAGCGACCTCTACAAGAAAGGCGCCAATCTGTTCGCCCTGGACCTGAGCCGTCCGGAGATTCGCAGGAGGGGTTTCGCCATTCTGGTGGAGGGTTATTTCGACTGTGTCATGCCTCATCAGTTCGGCTTCCGGAACGTGATCGCCTCGCTGGGCACCAGTCTCACCACCGACCAGGCCAAGCTGCTGCGGCACTACACGCGTCGAGTCGTGATCAACTACGATCCGGACACGGCCGGAGCCAACGCGACCGTGCGCTCGGCGGACATCTTCGTGCGCGAAGGATTCAGTGTGAGCATTGCCCAGGTTCCAGGCGGCCGGGATCCCGACTCCTTTTTGAGAGAACACGGGGCGCAGGCCTACGGTGAGGTGCTGCGGTCATCCGTCCCTCTGCTGTCTTTTCTGCTCTCCTGGCTGGTTGGCCGGCACAAGGATCCGTACAGTCCCGCGGGTAAACGGGAAATCGTGGAACAGGTCGTGCCTCACCTTGCCGCGATCGCCAATCGAATCGAGCGCGCCGAAGCCGTGTCCCGGACAGCCTCGCTTCTGAGACTGGATGAGAACCTGATCCTGGCGGAGATGCGCTACGTCCGCAAACCCCGGTCCAGGCAACTTCTCGCAGCGCAGTCTCCACGGCCGGCGGCCGTCACTCGGGCCGAGAAGACCTTGGTGCTGGCCGCCCTTGATCCGGACCATGGGCATCGGGTCTTCAGCGAAGTGGAACCCGACTGGTTCGAGAACCTGGAATCGGGCAAGATCTTCAAGGCCTTGTTCGAATTGAACGGTCAGCAGCGGGGCCTGACGGTAACCGCGGCCTCGGAGCGGCTCGACGCGGATGACATGGATCTCCTGGAAAACCTGGCTCTGGCCGACGAAACGCTTTCGGACGAGGTCGTTCTCGAGTGCATTCGGGCGCTGAGACGCAAGCATTTCGAGAACCTGAGCCGGCAGGTGCAGCAACAGATTCTGGAAGAGGAGAAGAACGCTTCGTCAACCGAAAATTTGCAGGAGCTTCTGGCAATGAAGGCGCAGATCCGCAAGAAAATAGAGTCCGATTTTGTATAATGGGGGCGGCTGGCGGCATGAGAGAGAACGAAGAGAAGATTCCCGTTGAGGAAAGGTACGACGGCGTCAAGGAATTGATCGCCCTGGGGAAGGAAAAGGGCTATCTCCTTTACGACGAAGTCAACGACCACCTCCCGGACGATATCCAATCCTCGGAAGACCTGGACAGCATCTTCTACCTGTTCGGCGAGGCCGGGATCGAGGTCATCGACTCGGAGGAGGACTTCGAGTCTAACCAGCGAAGGATTCGGACCAAGACCGAGGCGGGTGAGGCAGAGCCCCCGGATCCCACGCTCGAGAAGACCAATGACCCCGTCCGCATGTATTTGCGGGAGATGGGCACGGTACCCCTGCTGACCCGGGAGGGGGAGGTGACCATCGCCAAACGGATCGAGAAGGGTCGAAAGACGGTGCTGAACGTGCTGTCCCGATCTCCCGTAGTGGTCAACGAGGTCATGCGCTACGGGGAAGCCCTGGGCGAGGGCGGCCTCAACGTCAAGACACTGGTGGTGTTCCGTGACGACGAGATCACCCCCGAGGTGTTGGAGGCCAGGCGGCAGACCATCATCCGCGTGGTGCGGGAGGTGGAAGAGCTGGAAGATGGGGCCAGCAGGATCCGGCACAAGATCCGGCGGGTCAGGAAACCCAAGGATACGCCCGAATACAAGAGCCTCCTGTCGCAGTTGGCCCGCTATCGAATTCCCATTGCCCGGCACATCCGGGCCCTGGATCTCACCCCCGCGACTTACGAGCGGCTCGTCAACGTCATCAAGCGAGCCGTCGACCGGATCGTCGCCCTGGACCAGGAGACCAAGAAGCTCAAGAAGCTGCACGAAGCCCCTCTGAAGCTGGAGGACTCCAAGAAGATCAAGCTTCGGTTACGAGAGATCGACAAGCACCTGAAGGAGATCGAAGACGAGGTTCTGGCCACTCCCGCGGAACTCAAGCGTACTTTGGCCACCATAAAGCAGGGCGAGCTCGAAGCCGATATCGCCAAGAAGGAGTTGGTGGAAGCGAATCTGAGATTGGTGGTTTCCATCGCCAAGAAATATACGAACCGGGGCCTGCAGTTCCTGGACCTGATCCAGGAAGGGAACATCGGCCTCATGAAGGCGGTGGAGAAGTTCGAATATCGAAGGGGATACAAGTTTTCGACCTACGCCACTTGGTGGATTCGGCAGGCCATCACCCGGGCCATTGCGGACCAGGCCCGAACCATCCGGATCCCGGTCCACATGATCGAAACCATCAATAAGCTGATTCGAACCTCCCGGGCGCTGGTCCAGGAATACGGCCGGGAACCGACCAACGAAGAGATTTCGGTGAAAATGGGGCTTCCGGTCAGCAAGGTCCGGAAGATCCTCAAGATCGCCCAGGAACCCATTTCCCTGGAGACCCCCATCGGCGAGGAGGAGGACAGTCATCTCGGTGATTTCATCGAGGATCGAGGGGTGACCTCACCCGCCGAAGCGGTCATCAATCTCAATCTCAAGGAACAGACGGCGGCCGTTCTCAAGACTCTCACCGATCGAGAGGAGCAGGTGATCCGCATGAGATTCGGCATCGGGGACGGAAGCGAGCATACCCTGGAAGAAGTGGGCCAGCGGTTCTGCGTGACCCGCGAACGGATCCGCCAGATCGAAGCCAAGGCCTTGCGAAAGCTTCGACACCCGTCCCGCAGCCGGAAGCTGAAGACATTCCACGAAGACAATGGGAATTCCGGCCGTACACTTTCCTAGGAGCCCGTCGTGAACTTCCGGCGCATTACCGCGACGGGGAACACGGGGCGGGCTCGGCGCGACCAGGGGGCAACATCGTTGCCGCCACCGGGTTTCGACCTGGGGACAGGATCTCCGGCCGGGATGCGGCGCCGTCCGAATGGCGCGGCAACTGTTTCACACGGGCGCTGGGAAGCGCCCTTTTTTTTTCGGTGGGCCCATAGCTCAGTCGGTTAGAGCGTCTGACTCATAATCAGGTGGTCGTAGGTTCGAGTCCTACTGGGCCCATAGCCACCGACGCCGGCTGCCGGTCCGGACCGTCCCATGGAGGCATGTGTTGAGCGAAGAGTTGCAGAGGTTGATCCAGCTGCAGCAACTCGACGCCAGTATCGTCGAGTTGCGGCAGCGGGTCTTGTCCATTCCTGACGAGATCGAGAATCAGGCCGAGTCGCTCCAGGAGAGTCACGACGCCGTAGAAGAGCTCCGGGAGCAAACCGACCGGCAAGCCCGGACCCAACGCCGGTTGGAGGGTGAAGTCGATTTGCTGCAGCAGAAGCTGTCCCGCTACCAGGAGCAGCTCATGGACGTCAAGACCAACCGGGAATACAAGGCCATGCAGCTCGAAATCGCCGGCGTCCGGGAACAGATCTCCAGCAAGGAAGATGAGATCCTGGAAATCATGCTGGCCATGGACGAATTGGATGACCAGACCCGCGAAGCCCGCCGCCGGGCCGAGGAACGGGCCTTGGAGGTGTCATCCCGGCAAAAGGAGTTGGAGACCTTCGCGGCCGGTTCCGAGACCAACATGGCCGACTTTGAGCAGGAGCGAAACCGGCTGGAACGGAACCTGCCCGAACCATTGCTCGAACAGTACCGCAGGATCGCCTCGGTCAACAACGGGCAGGCCCTGGCACCGGTCAGCGACGAATCCTGCCAAGCCTGCAACGTGACGCTTCGTCCCCAGCTCTTCACTGAGGTCAAGACCGGTCTGAAGATATTGACCTGCGAGACCTGCAATCGAATCCTTTATTATGTACCGCCCAATGCTATTAGTCGGTCCAAATGGAAGGCGGGTCCCATATGGCAGGCGATGAAAGGGGATTCCGAACACCCTAAGCCGAAGTGGATTCCAGAAGACCTCAAGTACCAACACTTTTCCCGAGATACAGGCCAGAAATTTGAGAAACAGATCCAGCAGAATGACCTCATGTTGATCTACTGGCCTGGGCCCGGGAATAGGATCTACATGGGTCTACAGATAGCCGCCGAAGAGGGGCCGTATGAACTTCCGAATTCGGTTCCAGGAGCGGATCGATGGCCGTACGGGTTGCGTGTCAAGTCGGCTGTATGGATTCCGGATCCGCAACGGGGAATCTCTCATGGCATAGCCAGACGCCATGTGTCACTGCCGCAAACGTGGCGGAGAGGGCTGGAAAGAGCAGATCAATGGTCCGGCATTGACTGGCTCATAGAAGAGATCAGGAAGCGGGGAATCAAGGCTGAGCGGGTGCCCAGTGGATCGATTGCGAAGAAGTGACCTACCTGAAATCAGACGCTGATTTCAGGGACGCCGGACAGTGTGATCGACCAAATCGTGAAGGATCGCTTGGAACAGTAAGTCTTTCCAGTGTCCGTTTACGCCCAATCCTTGGCGATTGCCGCCGCGGATGCCGGAACGACCGACCCGGGACAGATCTCGCACGTGTCAGCCATGAGGACCGCCTTCTACCGCCAGTTCTACTGGGCCATCACTGAATTCCCGTTCTACAAGACGATACTGGCGCAACCTCCCCGGCAGACCCTGCTCTATCTGCTTTATCTCTGCGCCCACGCCTCCTTGATCGTGACTCTGGCCTACGCATTTCACTTGGGCCCGGAGTTTCGGGAATTCGGAATCTGGCTCCAGGAGAATGTCCCTCCCATGCAGGTGAGCGAGGGCCGGCTCCGCGTGGAGGCGGACCAGCCGCTGATCCAGACGTACTCCGGCCGGGAACCCGTCACCCTGATCTTCGACACCACGGGAAGCCGCCAGGACTTGGCCCGTTTCCCGGAGCCGCTGCTCCTTTTCACCGAAGACGCCCTCGTGCTACGCCGGAACCAGTCGGTGGAAACCTTTCCCTGGACGGATTTCGGCTCATTCGAAGTCACTCCGGAACTGCTCCGGAACTGGCTTGAGGTCATGAAATGGGTTTATTTCCCAACCGCGTATTCCCTGGTTCTGGTATTCACCTTCGCGGTCAAACTGGTTCTGGCCTTGCTCTTCACTCTGCTTGCCCTCTCGGTGACGACCCGTTACCAAGTGAAGTTCCCTTATCCCGCCTATCTGGCGATCGCCATCTACAGCCTGACGCCCGCCGTAACGATTGAAACGGCGGTGACCCTGACCGGCCTTTCCATCCGCCATCTGGATGTGATCTCTCTGGCGACCACGGGCATCTACACCTATATGGCGACCAGTAGAATCATGGCGGAGAAGTCGGCCCGGTGAAGGATCGGATCAGGCCTTGCTCCGTTTGGATCTCCGCCCTCTTTGGAACGGCCCTGGTCCTCGGCGCCTCCTGGACCGCCGGCGGACAGCAGCGCCCGTCCTTCCGGGCCAAGGTCGACGTGGTGGACGTCTCCTGCATCGTCCGGGACCGGCGGGGCCGCTACGTGGAGGGCCTGACGCGGCGCGACTTCCAGGTCTACGAAGACGGAGTCCGGCAGGAACTTCTGTTTTTTCATCGAGAGAAGGCGGGGACGGAACGGTCCTTGTCCGTCGCCCTGGTCATGGATTCCAGTGCCAGCGTCAAGGACAAGTTGGCGTTCGAGCAGAAGGCCGCCATCGAGTTCTTCGGCGAGGTCCTGACTCGGGGAGGGGAGTCGGGAGCGGTGGTCCAGTTCGACAGTGACGTCCGGCTCCTCCACGATTTCAGCGCCGATCCATCGCAACTCGCGGACGCCATCATGGAGGTTCGGGCCGAAGGCGCCACCCGGCTCTATGACGCCATCTGGGTGACGGTCAGGGATCTGTTGCGGCACCGGGACGGGCGGCGAATCCTGTTGGTGCTCTCCGACGGCGCCGACACCCGGAGCGCCGTTTCATGGGAACGGGCGATTCGGACGGCCCAATCCCACGATGTGGTGATCTACGGAATCGGGGTGAAGAGTTCCGGTTTTGACGCGGATTTCGAGAAGCTGAAGCGCTTCGCCCGGGCCACCGGAGGCCGTTTCGTCAACTCCAAGGCCAACCTGAAACGTCTCCGCCAAGCCTTCAACGGCATCCGGAGGGATTTGGGCAATCAGTACAGCCTCGGCTACGTCTCCTCCAACGCCAAGGCCGACGGATCATTCCGCAAGATACGGGTTTCGCTGGCTCGCTCCGGGTTGAAAGTCAGGCACCGTGAGGGGTATTATGCAGCGGAATCGAATCCATGAGTCACAAGACCTCGGGCCCGGAAGCGGCTTTACCTCTTCAACTCCAACTCTGCATCCTCGAGGCGGAGTTGGAGAATATCCAAAGTGACCTGGACCGCCTTGAGATCCGCCGGGACGAACTCCTGCAACAGATTCGGCACTACCGGACCGAGCTGACGCAAGTTCAGGGCCGGACGGTTCTTCGCCGCGTCAAGTGACGCGCCGCCCCGGAAATCCTCCCCTTACGGATCAATCGGCCGAGGGCGGGATCGGCTTCTCCGCACACTTCACCTCATGGGGGAAAAGGCGGCAGACCGCTATTCGGACTTGCTTGTATTGAGCCAGTCCAGATAGTCGACGATGGCTCTCAATTCGTCGTCGCTGTACTCGGTGGAGACGGTCCGATGTTCCCATTTTCCATCCTGGGCCAGGGACTCGATCTCGTCCGGCCGGAGCGTGCGCAAGACGGGAGGAATCGTTGTGAGGTCAAAAAGCCGGACCCGGTCTTCCTCCTGAGCGACTCTCAGAGCGGCAAAGCTCTGGCCGTCCGTGAGCTGCGCTCGCAGGACGTGAGTGGCACGGCGGCTCCTGGTCCTTCCCACCAAGGTGGCGCCGAGCCCTTCCCCCAGCGCCAGCAGGTCGGGACCGACGGGAATGCCTCGACCGCCGGCCTCGTGACAGGTCCCGCAACGGGCATCCCGCGTCGCATCGAAGAACAGGTCCCGCCCGCGGGACGCGTGCTCCGGCCCGCCGAATCCAACGAAAACCGCCGGACCGGTTCCGGGAGGCATGGACTCGTCCGCCGGCGGTTCACGAGCGTCCATGGCCAGACTCCACACATACTCCACCACCGCCGACAGGTCCGTCTCGCTCAACTTCCCTTCCCAGCCCGGCATGGCCGACCGGGGGATCCCCTCGCGAGTGGCTTCCAGAATCCGATCGCGGCTGAGTTCCGTGCCTCGAAGCCGAGGCCCCCGGCCCGCCGTGCCGGCCGAACCATGGCAGTACCCGGTGGCGCAACTCTGAGCGAACACGACCTCGCCCCGAGAGACCAAATCCGGATCAGGGGAACTCTGCGCCAGTAACAGGAGCAACCAGATCATGGATCGTTCGCGGCCCGCCGCTGCTGAGAGCCAGCGATTCGCGGTGGGCATTTTCCTCAGGATTTCAGCGGACCAACCGTACGCTGCAACCAATGTGAGGTCAAGGGCTTCGCCCGGCCCAATCGCGCCCGCGGACGGTACGCGAAGTGGCTTCGTGGTAAAATTTCGGCAGGATACAGGACAGGAATGAAGTGGCACGAAGTGACGAAATCCGGGACCGGAACCAACCTTCCGGCCTTGAATCCCTTGGCCCGCCAAGGGAAGACCGACACCAGAAAGCTCGAATCAATTGGCCTCAACCCGACAAGGAGGCCAAACCAAAGCGAACCACCCACAGGAGACGACTTCAATGCTTAGACGAACCATATCCGTGATTGCGATGCTGACGATCGGGATCTCTCCGGTCGTCCCCATCAGCTTGGCGGGAGCCAAGGACGAGGCGCCCGACAATGACTATTGGTGGCCCAACCGGCTGAGCCTCGAACCACTGCGGCAACGGTCCGCGGAATCCGGTCCCCCCAGCAGAGACTTCGACTATCGGAAAGAGTTCGAAGGTCTCGACCTGCACGCGTTGAAGGCGGATCTCAAAAAGCTGATGACGACATCCCAGGACTGGTGGCCGGCGGACTACGGCCACTACGGACCGTTTTTCATTCGCATGGCCTGGCACAGCGCGGGCACCTATCGAACCCTCGACGGGCGGGGTGGCGCTGACGGCGGCCTGCAACGCTTCGCGCCCCTCAACAGTTGGCCCGACAACGCAAACCTGGAAAAAGCGACGCGATTGCTCTGGCCCATCAAGCAGCAGTACGGCCGCACGATCTCCTGGGCCGACCTGCTGATCCTGGCGGGTGACGTCGCCATGGAGTCCATGGGCTTCAAGACCCTGGGTTTCGCGGGTGGCCGTGTCGATGCCTGGCAAGCCGAAGAAGTGAACTGGGGACCCGAGGGCGAGTGGCTCGCCTTCGACCGGCGCAATGACAAAGGAGATCTGAATCATCCTTTCGGCGCGACGCAGATGGGCCTGATCTACGTGAACCCTCAGGGCCCGGGCGGCAATGCCGATCCGCAGGCGGCCGCTCACGCCATCCGTGAGGCTTTCGGCCGCATGGGAATGAATGATGAAGAGACCGTCGCGCTGATTGCCGGCGGCCATACCTTCGGCAAGGCCCATGGCGCCGCTGATCCGTCCAAGTACGTCGGTGTCGAGCCGGAGGCCGGGGATATCGAAGCCCAAGGTTTCGGCTGGAAAAACAAATACGGAACCGGCAATCGCGGCGATACGATCACCAGCGGCCTGGAAGGTGCATGGACGAGTCGTCCCGCGGAATGGACTCACGAATTCCTCACGAACTTGTACGGTTTTGAGTGGGAGCAGACTCGGAGCCCCGGCGGCGCCACCCAGTGGAAGCCCGCCGGCGGCGCCGCGGCGGACTTGGTCCCGGACGCCCACGATCCGTCGAAACGGCACGCGCCGATGATGCTCACCACCGACCTGGCTCTGAAGGTCGACCCGTCCTATCGCGAGATCACTTCGCGTTGGCTCAAGAACCCGAAGGAGTTCGAAGACGCCTTCGCCCGGGCGTGGTTCAAGCTGATTCACCGCGACCTGGGTCCCAGGTCGCGTTACCTCGGCGATCTGGCGCCGGACCGGGAATTCGTATGGCAGGACCCGGTTCCTGAAGCCGATCACGCCTTGATCGATGCAAAGGACGCAACCGCGCTGAAAGCCAAGGTACTGGCCTCCGGGCTTTCTACCGCTGAATTGGTCCGGGCCGCCTGGGCCTCGGCATCCACTTACCGCGGGACCGACATGCGCGGCGGCGCCAATGGTGGACGTATCCGTCTGGCGCCGCAGAAGGACTGGGCGGCAAACGATCCGGCCGAACTCGGCCGCGTGTTGAAGACCCTGGAGGGCATTCGCAAGGATTTCAACAGCTCGCAATCCGGCAAACGGGTTTCGTTGGCCGACCTGGTGGTTCTCGGCGGCGCTGCCGCCATTGAGCAGGCCGCTTCGAAAGCCGGGGTCGATGTGAATGTTCCCTTTGCACCCGGGCGTACGGACGCCTCGCAGGGACAGACCGACTCAGACTCCTTTGCCCTGCTCGAGCCCACCGCGGATGGATTCCGCAACTACTTCGCCAGCGGAAATCCCAGATCTCCAGCGGAGAGGCTGGTGGAGAAGGCGGCTTTTCTGAACCTGACGGTCTCTGAAATGACGGTACTTGTGGGCGGCATGCGAGTCATGGATGCCAATGCGGGGGACTCTGCCCACGGCGTGTTCACCGACCGTCCCGGCACCCTGAGCAACGACTTCTTCGTCAACCTGGTCGACATGTCAACGCAGTGGAAGAAGTCATCCACCGCGGGCATATACGAAGGTCGTGATCGCGCCACAGGTGATCTCAAGTGGACGGCGACCCCGGTTGATCTGATCTTCGGTTCCAACTCCGAACTCCGCGCAGTCTCCGAGCACTACGCGGTCGACGACGCCAAGGAAGAGTTCGTCCATGACTTCGTCGCGGCGTGGACCAAAGTGATGACCCTCGACCGCTTCGACCTCCTTTGATGGTGGAGCGGCGGCTTTCCTGCCGCCGAACTGGAGCGGGGGCATTTTTTAGCCCACTTTGGGGGTTTATGGGGGGCCGCAGTACCCCCATTTCGCGTACCGGCTAAAACCCCCCGTG